>CAYTNI010000307.1:0-4218 GCA_964439115.1 uncultured Saprospiraceae bacterium | reverse complement strand
TATTGGAAAGTGTTATAACCCGCTGTTTCCAAATTCCCTGAAGCGGAGTCTGTTCAGAAAGCACCAATTGCAGGAGCTGAGCCATTCGCTGCTAAGCCCGAATTCAGCACCTGTAGCGCTGATTGGACCCGTCGGCGTAGGGCGCCACACCTTATTTGAAGAGGTCGTATTTACCTATCTGGAACAGCAAAAACACAACATAATGGAGTTTTTACCCAAAAAATTCTGGCATGTTGATCCTTCTCGCATCATCGCGGGTATGAACGAGGTGGGCATGTGGCAAAAGCGATTTGAGTCCATGCTCAGGTATCTCACCGAACCGACTGATACCTACCTGCGCCCTTTCGTACTGATGATGGACAACCCTTTGGCCTTAATCCGTGCCGGGCGGTATTCAGGCGGCAATATGGCCGTTTCGGATGCCCTGCGCCCTTACCTGGAGGATTGCCGCCTTCCCTTTTTGTTGATATCCACCCCTGAAGAATGGAGCCTGCTGGAAGAACAGGACCGGCGGTTTAGCGGACTATTCCAGGTGATACGACTTGAAGAGCCTTCTGCGTTGGAGATGTGGAGCATCCTGCTGAATAAGCGCGCCAGCCTCGAAAACCAATACCAGGTAAATTTCTTCCTATCCGGCCTCGATCAATTGATTCAAATACATCGCCGATACCTGTCAGCCAAGGCACTGCCCGGTAGCCTCCTCCAAATGCTGGAACAGTTAGCCATTAAATACAAAAACAAGCAGGTGGATGAGTACAATGTGCAAAGTGAATTCCAGCTCCGCAGCGGGCTTTCAGAAGTCTTCCTCGATGACACTCAGACCCTCGAGGAGGAAAACATGGAGGAATTCCTCGCTAATCAACTGGTAGGACAGCCTGAAGCTACACAAGCCATTCTCTCTGTTGCCTACCTGATTAAATCCAGGCTTACCCGCAAAAACAAACCCATCAGCTCGTTGCTCTTCACCGGCCCTACCGGCGTAGGAAAGACTCAGGCTGCCAAAGCTTTGTGTCAACTCATCAGTGGTAGCGAATCCTCCCTGATTCGCTTCGACATGAACGAATACAGTGATTGGGGAGCCGTACAGCGCCTGGTGGGCGACTTTTCCAAACCTGACGGCCAGCTCACCATGGCCGTCAGGCAACAGCCCTTCGCCGTACTGCTGCTCGATGAGATTGAAAAGGCCAATCCCAAAGTGCATGACCTGTTGCTTCAGTTACTTGATGATGCCAGGCTCACCGACGGCGCAGGCCAAACCACCGATTTTTCGAATACTATCGTCATCATGACCTCCAACCTTGGCGCCAGGGAAGCCTCTGTCGCACTCGGCTTTGCACCGGTACAGGAAGACCTGCAACAAGTCTTCGTTAAAGCTGTGGAACAATTCTTCCGCCCTGAATTGGTAAACCGCATTGACCATATCATCCCTTTCCGCCCACTCGATGAAGAACAAGTTTTTCAAATCGCCCGGCTTCAATTGCGCGAACTTCTGCAACGCGACGGATTTGTCAGAAGGACGTCCATCCTCAATGTGGATACACAAACCCTGCGCTGGGTGTCAAGCCGAGGTTTTGACCCCCAAATGGGAGGAAGAGCACTCAAACGCCAAATCGAAAGAGACCTCACAGAACTCTCAGCCGATTTGCTGATCAACACACCGCACGACAGCACCATCCTCCTCAATATTTCGCTGGAAAATGGCAGAATTACCCCTCAAATTCAAACATTTGGCATGGTGCCCTCCATTTCCCCCACCCTGCTTCCCCAAGCACCCGAGGAATCCAAAAGTCGCATATTCCTACAGAAATTACACCGCCAGGTAGGTACTATGCTTAGAAAAATGAAGGATTCTCAAAGTGAGAACCATCGCGGTCAACTCTCTTCACAAGACATGGACTACTACGAGGTATTAGAAAGGGTTGAACACCTCAACGACCACCTCCAAAACATCCTCCTGTCCTTTACAGGAAATTACCTATCTAATGTACAGTTCTCTTCCCTCCGACTCAAATCAGGCCTTACGCAGGCCGATAATGACGAAAAAGAAAACTTCAGACAAAAGATCTTTGGGCAGGATGACCTACATGCACTCCAGGTGGCCTACACCCAAGGCCTGCTTCAATTCAACCAGACTCAGTCCGGATTAATAGGACTATTACAGGATACCGCCCTTACTGAACGTGAAGTGGAAGGCTATCTGAATTCCGTCGATCCTGAAGTCCATATCATCATTCGATCGCTGGTTCAAAACGACGGCGAAGAGGAAAACAGATTTCTGACCACTATGTATGAAAACTTCCTGAGCCATGCCGGTTACGATTTTCAATCTTCGGCCAGCCAGGGAACCATCCAGGCAAAAGGATATGGATTGATGGACATCCTGGGCCCCGAAAATGGCATTCATCTTTTCAAAACCTCTTTTGGCAACCTACTGCCGATTCAGGTATCCGTTTTTCCAGCCAGTGCAGGGGCGCAGCCCTCCGTCTTCGACATACTGCGCATTTATCACAAACCGAGACTAATCCATGATTTACGCAGCGGTTTTTTCAATGACTGGCATATTTCACCCCAGGAAACCAGGTTCTTCCTGTTCGCAGGAACCCTGGCCAAAAACTCCCGGGAATGAGGTGTTCACGTCGTTTTTCCAAATGAACACGCCGGAGTTTGAACCAATACGTATGGGTGTTGTTTCCCCTTTCCTTAATATCTCCTTTTTAATATGGCTACTGTTAGATTTACTTTCGAAGATACCACCCTCTCTCCCAAAACCGTCCACAATGTGGAATCGGGCTATTCCATACTCGAAGTAGCAGAGGATAATGATGTACACCTCAACCATAACTGCGGAGGTGTTTGCGCCTGCTCTACATGCCACGTGTATGTGGAAGCCGGCGAAGAATATCTGGAAGAAATATCCGACAAAGAAGAGGATTTTATTGACCGCGCCATCAATCCCCGACTGGAATCCCGCCTGGGTTGTCAGTGCGTCATCCTCGAAGAAGACGCCATCATTTCTGTTCAGATTCCCGACCAAAAACGCATCATTGGTCACGAACACTAATTTAGCAAAAGGCCACACCATCCAAAATTCCCAACCATGTCTTTTCAGGAACTTGAAAACTTCCCCATACACTGGGCTGACCACGAGGATATCGCCATGAAACTCTATGAGCGTTTCGGCGATGAATTCAGCGAAAGTAAAATTTACCGCATTCGCTTCACCGAACTCATAGAATGGGTGCTCGAAATTCCTAACTTTGCAGGCAAAAGGGAAGAATGTACCGAAGGCCACCTCGAGCAAATCCAAGCCAAGTGGGTATATGAATGGCGCGATAACCAGGCCTGATTGCATCTCCCCGCCATCCTTTTCGCCGCATGAACCAACTGGACGTTTTCAGGGACATCAGGTCCTTCGTTTTTGATGTGGACGGCGTGCTTACCAATTGTTCCGTACTCATTATGGAAAACGGTCAATTGTTGCGCACCATGAACGTCCGCGATGGCTTCGCCATGAAAATGGCCGTCAGGCATGGCTACCACGTGGCCATTATAACTGCCGGAAGATCCACAGGAGTCGAAACCAGACTTCAGGCCCTTGGTATCCAACACGTCATCCTTGGTCGGGAAGATAAAGCCGTCGCCTTCGATGAATTAGTTGCCCACTCCGGAATTGACCCCCAAAAAACCCTCTATATGGGGGATGATTTTCCCGACCTCGGCGTCTTGCGCAAGGTTGGCCTGCCGGCCTGCCCCGCAGACGCCATTCCGGAAATTAAAGCCATGTGCCATTATATCTCCCCTTTAGCCGGCGGAGCGGGCTGTGTTCGCGATGTTATTGAAAAAGTCATGAGGCTCCAGGGTCTGTGGCCGCCAACTATGGAATAAAGCCATGACCTGGCTCTCCCTGCCACCGGCCTTTCTCAGACTTGTGCGCTGGCCTAACCTCTTGATTACCGGACTCGTGCAGGTGATTTTTCATCAAAGGGCAATTATTCCCGCGCTGGAACAACACCAAATCCAATCTGAGCTAAGTTTTCAGGAACTTTCCTTACTATTGGTCTGCACAGCTTTAATCACAGCAGGTGGGTATGTCATCAATGACCTTTTTGATCAGCAAATAGATGCTATCAACAAACCCCAACGGCAGGTAGTGGGAGTTATCCTTGCAGAAGCACAAGCATATTGGATTTATTTTATGCTATGGATGGCCGGTTTTGC
>CAYTNI010000306.1:0-4221 GCA_964439115.1 uncultured Saprospiraceae bacterium | reverse complement strand
ACGAGATTGCCGGCACTGTCGCGGTAAAGGAGAATATGCTTGGGAGAGGGTATCAGACAATGCTTAATACCGCCATAACCGCTGATGGAGTCCTGGTATGCTCCGGTGTGAAAGAAGCCAAGGTATAAAGGCTCGGCTTCTTCCGGCTGGAAGGTGGGTAGATATACCTGAGCCTGATGTACCTCTGAGTTGTAGTAGTCCGAATTATCACAGCTCAATCCGCCGATATTGACCCGGCGGTATTCGTTTTCCCACTTGTTGATGGGCAGAACGATGAATCTTTCCCCGATGCCCCAGGTATCCGGAAGGGTGGTCATGAGCGAATTGTCAATCATGTACCACATCTCAGCGTCGTTTTGCTGTTTTTGGGCAAGTACCGAATAGATTACAGCGCCACTTTCCCCAACGGTATATTTGCCGAATTCGGTGAAAATATCCGGTTCCGGCACACCGGCATCCTCGCAAGCTTCCGATACCAGGCGTACAATCTCTTTGATCATGTACTTGTAGTCAAAATCAAAGCCTAAAGAGTTGCGGATGGGCATGCCACCGCCGATATTGATGGCATGTAAATCCGGACAGTGGCGTTTTAACTCGCAGTAAAGCCGGATGGCCTTCTTCAATTCGCCCCAATAATAAAGCGTATCGCGGATGCCGGTATCAACAAAGAAGTGGAGCATGCGGAGGCGGAACCGGGGGTTGCCCTCAATGCGATCCTGAAAGAATTTCATCACCTCGGCATGGCGGATACCTAAGCGGGAGGTGTAAAATTCAAAATTGGGTTCTTCCTCTGTGGCCACCCGAATACCAATATTACAGGTACCTTTTACATGCTTTTCATAAAAGTCGGCTTCGCGGGGATGATCAATCACCGGAATGACATTGCGAAAGCTCTCATTCATTAGTCCGCTGATACGCGCCATGTAATGATCGGGCTTAAAGCCGTTGCATATAATAATGGTGTCCTTGTCAATGCGCTCCTTGGCATACAAACGCCGTATGAGGTCTATATCAAAAGAGGAGGAAGTTTCCAGGTGCACGTCATGGCGCAGCACCTCGTTGAGCACATAGCTGAAATGGCTGCTCTTGGTGCAATAGCAATAGTAATAATCACCACCGTACCCCAGGGATTTCATTGCCCGGGTAAACAGATTGCGCGCCTTTTTCACCTGAAGCCCAATCTTGGGCAGGTAGGTGATTTTAAGGGGCGTGCCGTATTTACGGATGAGGTGAATCAGCGGAACGCTGTTGAACGTGAGGTACCCGTCTTCCAGGTCAAAGCCTTCCTGAGGGAAGTAAAAGGTTTGATCTATGAGATCCGCATACTTGTTGGTCACCGCTCGATAGGTTGGGTTGTTTGGAGGCCATTAAAAATCGGCGCAAAAATAAGGAAAATATGAATAGAACGCATCAATTCCACCCCATGGCGCGCTTTTTCATTTCGGCGGCCTGTTCGCGACCCAGATAGCGCTCAATCCAATCGTGAACAAGGTACAGCACTGGCGTTAAAGCTATGGCCATCAGTAGTTTGTAGGTATATTGAATGACACCCACCGCCAGTAACTGACTCCATGACCAGGGCGCCACCCCTCCAAAAAGGGTTGGACCCATCTTGAAGGCGATGAATAAAATGACAAAACTGTCAATAAACTGCGAAATTGCTGTGGATCCTGTGGCCCTCAACCAGATCATCCGCTCTCCGGTAAGCGCCTTGATTTGATGAAATGATATTACATCTATCAATTGTGCCAGCATGAAGGCGATGATAGAGCCGATGATCATCAGTAAGCCCTGACCGAGTACTACCCGGAAGGCCGCCTGCATGTCGGGAACTCCAAATGCGGCGTTTTGCGTCACCCACCAATCGGAAGGGACAAGCTGAATGGCCGAAAAAATCATCAAAAAGGCATACCCAATTAAGGCTACGGTAAACAGGGATAAAAAGCGGATACCGCGCTTGCCATAGTACTCGTTGATCAAATCCGTCATCACAAATACTATCGGCCACATCAATACACCCGCAGAAAACTGCAAGGCACCTTCTTGCCCAAAGAGATTGAAGTTGAAGGGCTCCATGCCTAAGGTTGGCTCCAGTGCAAAAATTTTCACCCCTATAAACTCTGCTACGAGCGCATTGGCAATGAAAAAACCTCCCAATCCGATAAACAGCCGGTTCGCACGATGGGATAGTACATCGGTGATAAAAGTACCGGACTGTTGAGTCTCGCCGCTCTCAGGCGCTGATGTTTGCTGGTTTTTCATGCTGCTGATGGCTTTACCGGGCGTGTATTAAGCCCAAGAACCAAAACTACAAAAATTTCATGGGCTGAACATGAAATCCTCTGGTGATGTTTAAACGGCAACCAATAATTTGACCTACTCATGCCCAGCATCGCCATTGATCTTAAAGAAGGAAAAATCGCCAAAACCGCTCCCGAACTGATCATCGGTATCGATTTGGGTACCACCAACAGCCTTGTGGCCTTCATGCTGGAGGGTAGTCCAAAGGCTGTCAGAGATACCGAAGGTAAGAGTGCGCTGGTGCCCTCCGTGATTCACTTTAAACCTGAGGGGGACGTACTGGTAGGCGAGGAGGCCAAGCTCAAACTCATTTCCGACCCCGCCCATACCATCTATTCGGTAAAACGGCTCATGGGTAAATCTTACCGCGATGTGGAAGGCTTCGGACAGTATCTCGGCTATCAAATTATTGATGAAGATCAGGACCGACTGGTGAAAATTCGCGTTCAGGACAAATTCTACACGCCTGTGGAGTTGTCTGCACAAATTCTCAAAACGCTGAAAACCCGCATTGAGGGGTTGCTCCGCCAGGAGGTGAGCAAGGCGGTAATCACCGTGCCGGCCTATTTCAACGATGCCCAGCGCCAGGCTACCCGCGATGCCGGTAAACTCGCAGGCCTCGACGTCCTTCGAATCGTCAATGAACCTACTGCCGCCAGCCTCGCTTATGGCATCGGCCTACATCCCGACGACAACCAAACCATCGCCGTGTATGATCTGGGCGGCGGCACTTTCGATATCTCCATCCTCCGCATCCACGACGGCATCTTTGAGGTGCTGTCCACCAATGGCAATACCTTCCTGGGCGGCGACGACTTCGACCGCGTGATCATGGATTACTGGATGGAATCCATGCCTGAACTGCGCGAGCAGCTCCGCACCAATCGCCCGCTGGGGCAGTCTCTGCGCCTTCAGGCTGAACAGGCCAAAAAGGCACTCAGCAATACGGATTCCTGGCAGGGTAGTGCGGGCGGCTTTGCGCTTTCGCTCCTCCGCACCGAATTTGAAGCCCGCATTCAGCCGCTCGTACAGCAAACCATTGAGGCTTGTGGGCAGGCGTTGCAGGATGCCGGGTTGCAGGCCGGACAGATAGATCACGTCATCATGGTGGGCGGCTCTACCAGAACACCGATGGTAAAATCTGCTGTGGCCTCATTTTTCGGCAAGGCGGTAAACGACAGTCTCGACCCGGATGAGGTGGTCGCGCTGGGTGCTGCTATTCAGGCCGATATCCTTGCCGGCAATCAGAAGGATCTGCTCCTGTTGGATATCACTCCGCTCTCGCTGGGCATCGAAACCATGGGGGGCTTGATGGATGTCATTTTGCCGCGCAACTCGAAAGTACCCGCACGGGTTGGGCGTCGCTATACTACTTCCGTGGACGGGCAGCGCAACCTCAAAGTGGCTGTTTTTCAGGGCGAACGCGACCTGGTGCAGCACAACCGCAAGCTCGGCGAATTTATCCTGAGGGGGATTCCGCCTATGCCCGCCGGCTTGCCCAAAATTGAGATTCACTTCATTCTCGATGCCGACGGCATTCTTCGGGTAAAAGCCCAGGAATTGCGATCCGGTGTGGAGCAGGAAGTGGAAATGCGCTCTCAGTACGGTATTTCAGAAGAAGAAATGGCCCTGATGCTGATAGATTCCGTTCAACATGCACAGGAAGATATGGCGGCCCGGGCGCTGCTGGAGGCGCGTAACGAGGCGCAGAGCGTGTTGATTGCTACCGACCGCTTTATTCAGCAAAATACCACCATCCTTTCCGCTGCGGAGGTGGAGGCGCTGGTCGCAATGGCTGCCGGACTGAAATCCGCTGCCGAGGGTACCGACAAGGATCTGATCAACAAGGTGATGGAAGACCTCAATACCTATTCAGCCCCGCTGGCGCACCGGGCGCTGGAGGCCAACGTGGCCCAGGCT
>CAYTNI010000305.1:0-4230 GCA_964439115.1 uncultured Saprospiraceae bacterium | reverse complement strand
TTCAACTCTCCCTTTTTTCCTTGCTGATTTTAGTTTGGACACTTGGTGCCCAAACAGCTCCCCGGCCGGTTTTTTCCATCCCTGAAGAAGGACTTCAGGATTTTTTCAGGCAACAGGTGCTGGTCAGCGCTCACCGTGGCGGACCGGAAGCACCGGGTTATCCGGAAAATTGCATCCCTACTTTTGAACATCTCTATGCGCGCATTCCCGCAGTCATCGAGCTGGATGTGGTGATGACTCAAGACAGCGTGCTGGTGTTATTGCACGACAACACGCTGGACAGAACTACCAACGGCTCTGGCTCCATTGCTGCCCGCAACTGGAAAGATCTCGACACCATTCGCCTGCGCGACCCGGCAGGATCCATAACCTCCCATCGTATCCCTACGCTTGCAGAAGTGCTGGAATGGACAAGGCTCCGTGGCGCCGTTCTCACCGTGGATGTCAAACGCGGCGTACCATTTGAACGGGTGGTTCAACTCATTAACCAGTACGAACTAGAGAACCGGGCTGCAGTAATCACCTACAACGCTACCGATGCACTGCGCGTATATCAGCTTAACCCACGCATCCTCATTTCCGCCAATATGCGCAACCTCGAAGAGGTGGACCGCATTCTGGCCAACGGTATTCCCGCGGGCAACCTCCTGGCTTTCGTCGGCACCCGCGAGCCGATGCCCGAACTTTATGAGCGACTGAAATCACTGGGAATTCCTGCCATTCTCGGCACCATGGGCAACCTTGATAACATGGCTAAGGCTAAGGGCTCTTCCGTGTATCGCGAACTCGTGAGCAGAGGCGCCGGCATCCTTGCTACAGATAGGCCCACAGAGGCCTACCAAGCCATCAGGGAATAACTCCTTGTTTTGAATATTTCGGTTTATCCTCTGTATTCAACCCTTTTTTGACCACCACATGCGCAGCCAGAACAAGGGATTGACCAATTGCAGGCGCAACTCGAAATCGTTGTACATGCGGGTGAAAATGCCTATAAGTCGCGTATTGCCTGCCATAATGCGCGCCAATAGATTGGCTATCATTGGATAGCTTAGTAAGCGCTGCAGCCGATAACTCAATTGCATCTCCGATCCGAGTACCCGCGCTACGCGCTTGTCGTAATCCTTCAGAAAATCAGCGCTGAAATCCTCTTGTGACAGACACTTTTGCGCCTGTTCCGCCGCTATGATGCCACTGTAAAAAGCATTGCCTATGCCCTCTCCAGTCAGAGGGTCAATCAAATGGCCGGCATCGCCTAACAACATGAAGTGATCTCCTGAAATGGGACGCTGCTTCGAGCCCAAGGGGAGACCGTAACCCTCTACCATCCCTTCCAATGCTGCCCCGGCAAAGCGATCCTTTAAAGCGGGATGGGTGCGCATCAGATTTTCGAATTCCTTCCTAAGGTTGATGCGCCGCCGCGCCACCACATCACTACGGATGCCTAACCCCACATTTGCCCTGCCGTCGGGCAAGGGAAATATCCAGAAGTAACCGGGAAGAATGCTCTGCAAAAAGTGCAATTCTATTAAATGACTTTCTTCAAGGCCGCGCACACCTTTATAATAAGCACGCACTGAAGCAGCATGATGGGCGGGGTCTTTCTCCAGGCCGGCATACTTCCTGGAAAAGGCCGATTGTGCTCCATCGGCCACCAACAGCAGCCGGCACTGAAAGCCAGCCGCGCCGTCCTTTTGATAAAGCAAATATCCCCCTTCATTGCGCTCATATCTCACAATTTCAGTTTCTTCCCTAAGGGAAATCCGCGGTTTGGATTTCAACTCCCGAATGAGGAAGTCATCGAAATCCATTCTTCGGCATACGTAGCCCGGTGCGGATGCGGACGGCGGCACTACCTGAGCGCCAAAGGGAATGTCGAACTGGGTGCCATCGGGCGCAGCGAGTCGAATACCCCAAACCCCAGTATGGGTGGGGCTGGAATCAAAACGCCGCAGCATTTCGGGGTCAAGCCGATGCATCAGGGTGGTCACTTTGCCGCTGATGGCATCGCCGCAGATTTTATCGCGCGGGAAACGGGCTTTGTCCACCACTGTACAAGATATGCCAAGGCTATCCAGTTTGAGCGCGGCTGCACAACCACCGGGGCCGGCGCCAACGATACATATTTCAGTGTGGTGAATATCCATGGGCGTTTTTTCGGTTCAGGGGTAAAGTTCAGCCCATTTTGTCAAAACAGGAAACCTAACGAGGAAATTCCGGGGAATTTATATCAAGATAAACTCCCCGAAACCTTCGATTTTACCTTTTAAAGGGATTTTTTGGCCAGGTAAAAGTCCACTTGCTCCAAATCTGTGTTAGAGATGCGTTTATCCAACTCTTCCAGCGTTTTTGGCGCCGGTACAATGACTTTTTCACCTGGTTGCCAATTCACCGGCATGGCACAGGAGTGCTGGTCGGCGGTTTGCATGGCCAACAATACCCGTTTGATTTCAGACATGTTGCGTCCTACATTGAGCGGGTAGTACATGATCAGTCGGATAATACCTTCCGGATCAACGAAAAACACCGCCCGAACCGCAGCCGTGGAACTTTCGCCGGGATGAAGCATTCCATAAAGGTGCGCAACCTTCATATCGAGGTCAGCGATGATGGGAAAGTCCATATACACCCCTGTTTTTTCGCGCACGTTTTGCACCCATGCCACGTGGGAGTGGATGCTGTCAATGCTCAGTCCGATGAGCCGGGTGTGGTGTTTTTGGAAGAAATCCTTGTCGTCGGCAAAAGCGGAAAGTTCCGTGGTGCAGACCGGCGTGAAATCAGCAGGGTGTGAAAACAGTATGACCCAGGAGTCTTTGTTGAATTGTGAAAACTTAAGCGGACCGGTAGTGGTCTGTGCTTCAAAATCGGGCGCCTTGTCGCCAATGCGAGGCATCACAGGAATTTGATTTGGATTATCCATGATTGAATGATTTTAAGATTTAACCAAATATTTCCGGGTTGAGATTCTACCCTGGAAGGCATTGTAAAATTGCAGAAGAAAATTTGGTGGTTTAGTGACAGGCATCACCTTACTGAATGATTTTGGAATTACCCCGCAAAACTTGCGCAAATCATATTATTCGGTTATTTTTGGACGAAAATTAAAGCCACCGCTACCACCCTTTAACATGAAGTTGATTCACACCTCTGACTGGCATCTCGGTCAAAAATTTCTTTCGCACGAACGAGAGGACGAACATCGCCGGGCCTTAGAATGGCTCCTGGAACAGGTAAAGCGCGAGCAACCGGATGTGCTCATCGTTGCCGGGGATATTTTTGACATTGCAAACCCGCCCAACTCAGCCCGCCGCCTTTACTACGATTTTCTCCGCCAGATGATGGACTCGCCCTGTCGGCACATAGTCATCACGGGTGGGAATCACGATTCGCCTTCCATGCTCGACGCACCCGGGGATCTGTTGAAAATGCTCAACATCCATGTCCTCGGGGCAGCTACCGGCAATGTGGCCGATGAAATTATCGAACTCCGAGACCGCGAGGGTCGGCTCGAGGCTGTTATCGCCGCAGTGCCCTTCCTACGCGACGGTGATTTGAGGTATTCCGTAGCCGGCGAAGGCGTGGCAGATCGCATTCAACAAATACGTCTGGCCATCCTGGAGCATTTCAGGCTGGTGGCAGAAGCCTGCGAACCATACCGACATGCCGGCGTGCCTATCATCGCTACCGGCCACCTTTACGCTACCGGCGCCGCCGCTTCCGACAGCCAAAACAATATATATATAGGAATGACCGATAACATAGAGGCATCCGGGTTTCCTGAGATTTTCAACTATGTGGCGTTGGGGCATATCCACAGGGCACAGGCCGTGGGCGGCATTCATCACGTGCGATACAGTGGTTCCATCATTCCGCTCAGCTTCAGCGAAACCAAGGATCAAAAGGCCGTACTAAAGGTTGAGTTCCGTGAAAACGAGCCGTTAGCGGTCACTCCCATCGAAATTCCCGTTTTCCGAAGGCTCAAAACCCTCAGTGGGGATATCGGGGAAATTGAGCAAAAACTCCTGGAATTTTGCCAAAAACACGAGCTCGATACCCTTAGTCCCTGGGTGGAATTGGTGGTCAGTGCCGACCACTACAGCCTCGACCTGGAAATGAGCATCAGAGAGCAGGTAAAAGATAAAAATGTAGAGGTGCTGAAAATAATACTGCAGAAGCGCGTCACTGAAATGGAAGTGGAGAAGACCCAGGCCAATTTACGCGATTGGAACATCC
>CAYTNI010000304.1:0-4233 GCA_964439115.1 uncultured Saprospiraceae bacterium | reverse complement strand
ATTTGGCTAATGTTTGTAACCTATGGTTTAGCGACATTTTTAAGCCATATCTACATATTTTTCAGACTTTTCAAAAACCTAAAAACGAAATAACTTCAACTGATTGCAAAAAAACTACAGCCAACAAGGTATAAAAGCAATAGCGGTTTAGGTGCAAACTTGAACCGTTTTTGCACTTAATCTAGTGTATTGTTATCCGAAAAGCAAGTGCATTTAAATCCGCTACTGCTCTTATACTTGACCGTTATACGTCGTAAGAAATTTCTACATCTTCGGTGAGGGGGTGAGCCTGACAGGTAAGGATATAGCCCTGAGCAACTTCTTCTTCGTCGAGTGCGTAGCATACATCCATTTTCACCTGTCCTTTGGAAACCTTTGCCATACAGGTAGAGCAGGCACCGGAAGTACAGGAATAAGGCGGGTTGTATTTCTGGGCAATCAGCGCATCGAGGATGGTTTTCCCGGCGGGCACTTTAACTTCAACCTGTTGCCCGTTCAGGCGTACTTTTACGAGGGCACCGCCAACCCCCTGTATGCGTTCTGCATCTTCAAGATGTTGAGTAACAAAGCGCTCTGCATGGATATGTTTTTTGTCCACACCGAGGTGGAGTAGAGTGGCTTCCACGGTATCAATGAGGTTGCCGGGGCCGCAAATGAAGTATTCTGCTTTTTTGTTGCGCGGTGGCCAGCTATCGAGAAAGGACTCTATCTGAGCGGCATCAATGCGGCCTGTTTTGCCTTGCCAGCTCAGGGTACCTTTACTAAAAAGGCCGGCAATACCGGCAGGTTTTTCCCGCTTAGGCTTACTCAGAATATGATCCACCGTAAGTTGGCCATCGTAGCGGCGGAGCAGTACATCCAACTGTTGTTTGAATATGATGCTCTCTTCGTTGCGGTTGCCGTACAGCAGGTGGACTGTGCTCTGGGGTTCTTGTTCAAGGATGGTTTTCAGGATGGAAAACAGGGGGGTAATGCCACTTCCTGCCCCTATGAGGTAGTATATTTTTCTCTGGTCGGCATCCAGCGTAGTAAAAAACCGGCCATCTGGTTCCATGACTTCAATTTCTGCGCCGGCCTTGATATGGTCGTGGAGATAATTGGAGACGATTCCGTTTTTTACCCTTTTCACGGTGACGGCGAGGTCTGGTTCCGAGGGGCTGCTGCTCATGGAGTAGGAGCGGCGATAGGTCTTTCCATTCACTACCGTATGGAGGGTGAGGTATTGTCCTTGGGTGTATTGAAAAGCGGACTGAAGGACTTCCGGAACATCGAAAACCAGCGTTACTGCATCGGGTGTTTCGCGAATTACCTCTTTGATGCGCAGGGAATGAAAAATTTTGCTCATTTTTACCTGAGTTTGTGAATAAAAAGTCGTTAAGTATAAATAACCGCACTTTGAACATTGCCCACTAGATTTGGGTTTCAAAATACAAATGGAAATTACCATGTGGAGAGATGCAAAATACCTGATCGCCTATGTGCTGCCGGCTTCGACGTGGCTGGCGCTTGCATTCCAGGGAGCTTTTTCTTTCAGTACGGTAATCGTTGGCTTTGTGTGTATTCCGTTGATGGAGCAACTGCTTCCTGCGTCTTCCTCCAATCTTGACGAAACAGAGGAAATTGTGCAATTGAAAAAGTCATTCTTTGATGCGTTGCTGTATCTCAATATTCCCATTCTATACGCTTTGTTGGGGTATTATTTTTTCATCATAGCTACCATGCCCTTGGAGGTTTATGAAATACTGGGGCTTACTTTGAGCATGGGAATTACTACAGGCTCCATCGGGATTAATGTGGGGCATGAGCTTGGCCACAGGTCAAAACCTTATGAGCAGCGGATGGCTCAGGCACTGCTGCTTCCCGCGCTTTACATGCACTTTTTTATTGAACACAACCGAGGGCATCACAAGCATGTGGCCACGGATCTCGATCCGGCTTCTGCGCGCCGAGGGCAAACCGTATATGATTTTTGGATACAATCCGTCTTTGGGGGGTATCGCAATGCCTGGAGACTTGAGCGGGAAAGGCTTTCGAAAGTGGGGAAGCCCATAATTTCCATAAATAACGCCATGATTCAATTTTCCGGATGGCAAATATTGTGGCTCGCCCTATTGGCAGGATTTTTTGGATGGAGTGTGCTTCCTTTTGCTTTTGGGGTTGCCTTGGTAGGATTTTTATTACTCGAGACTGTCAACTACATTGAGCATTATGGATTGCGCCGTCAACGTACAGCCTCGGGTGCTTATGAAATTGTTCGCCCCATACATTCCTGGAACTCCGACCATGAGTTGGGGCGGATATTCCTGTATGAATTAACCAGGCATTCCGACCACCACTTCAAGGCCAATAGAAAATACCAGATTTTGAGACATTTCGATGAAAGTCCGCAATTGCCGCTGGGGTATCCGGCCTCCATCCTTATGGCGCTCGTTCCGCCACTTTGGTTTAAATATATGAATCCAAGGGTGGATGCGGTGGTTGAGCTTTCCCATTCAAAAGGGATATGAAGACAAAAGAAACTGAAGTTTGGGCCATACTGGAGGCTGTTACAGATCCTGAAATTCCCGTGTTATCAGTTGCAGATTTGGGCATCATCCGGTCGGTGCATGTTCTGGAGGAGGGCGCGGTAGAAGTGGTTATAACCCCTACTTATTCGGGTTGTCCGGCCATGCAAACCATTGAAGTGAACATCAAAGCTACGCTTCAGGACCATGGTTTCGAAAAGGTACATGTAAAGACTGTACTCAGCCCGGCATGGACAACCGACTGGCTCACGGAGGGCGGCCGTAAAAAACTGGAAGCTTATGGCATTGCAGCGCCACTTCAAGCCAGTGCGGATAAAATGGCTTTGTACCAGGGTGCAAGGGTTGTGCCGTGTCCGCGCTGTCATTCCACGCAAACCGAGATGATCAGTCAGTTTGGTTCCACAGCATGCAAATCATTGTTTAGGTGTATGGACTGCCTGGAGCCATTTGACTACTTTAAATGTCATTAAACACGGCTCTGTACTGTGGATTTATCTGATAATTTCCTGAACACCAATAAATAGCTCAGCCATCCCACAAAAGTGAGCAGGGCTGCCGTAATGAGTGGCAAATAGCCGTTGATCGCATGTAAGTACCCGCCGATGATGGGGGGGATGGCCTGTCCAAGGCTTTGCATGCTTTGGTTGATGCCCAGTATCTCACCCTGACGCTGAGGTCCTGCCTGGTTGGAAACGGTAGCCGTCAGATTTGGGGCTGTAATTCCCTGAAAAGTCGCAATCATAGGGTTGAGCAGAAAAAACATCCAGCTTTGATTGGGAAGCAATAGGGAGGTAAGCGCGAGCGACAGAAAGAAGATGGACCATCTCAAAATTCTGGCAGATTCAAATCGCCGGCTCAACAGCCTGACCGTAAATCCCTGGGTGAAAACCAGCCAAAGCCCAATCCAGCCAAACAGGAAGCCGATATTCTTTTCTGAAAGCCCAAATTTTTCAATCAACAATACGGAGAAAAACTGCGTAAAAAAGGTAAATCCCAATGACAACAGAAGTACTACCGAGAAGATTCCTCTTAATCCCGGGTCAGCAAAGGATCGGGCGATATTTTGAAAACCTGTGAACAGACTCACTGAAGCATCTCGTCGAGTTGCCAGGGTTTCTCCAAAGCGGAACTGTACGAGCAGGATATTAAGCAAAGTAAGGAGCGACGTAAAGTAAAAAGGCGTTGCGGCATCAAACCACGACACCGTGCTGCTGTCGGCCAATATACCTCCGATAGTGGGGCCCAGAATAAATCCCAGGCCAAAAGCCATCCCCACGAGTCCAAAGTTTCTGGCTCTGGAGGAGGGGTCGCTGATATCGGCAATTGAAGAAAATACGATGGAAATATTGCCACCGGTGAACCCAGGAAGCATCCTGCTCAGGAAAAGTAGCAGCAGATTGTTTTCCTTTACCGCAAAAGCAAAGATGAGATAACCTATGAATGTGCCGGCAAGGGAACCCATAAGCATGGGTTTGCGGCCGAACCGGTCGGATAGTGCCCCCAGCATGGGGGCGCCAAAAAATTGAAAAACGGGATAGGCGGCAAGTAATAAGCCATAACAGATGGATCTTTCCTGTGCGCTCCATTCTGGTCCGAATAACGGCGTATCAGGCTCGAAAAAAAGAGCCGGTAAAACGGGTACGACCACGCCGATTCCCAGCATATCAATGAATATGGTGAGAAAAATAGCGGGCAGGCCGGAGGGTTT
>CAYTNI010000303.1:0-4237 GCA_964439115.1 uncultured Saprospiraceae bacterium | reverse complement strand
ACAAATTGTATCCAGGCCTGGAAGATTATAACTCTCAAATTGCTCCAATTACCGCAGGCCCATCCAATGTCTCAAAATCAGTCGCACCTCTCAACGGTGAAGTAGTAGAGCGCCAGCTCGGCGGTATGCTCATGGAGCTTCAGAATATGTCCAAAAACCTGGGTTCCCTCAAGGCACTTCAGGAAGTGGACTTTTCCGGCACCAAAGACCAAATCAAAGCGATGAATAACTTCTATTCGAAACTCAACGAAGCTATGGCTGACTTGAGCGATACAGTAGAAGATACCAAGCAGTACAAGGATCAGTTGGGCGAACTCAACAAGAATATCACCAACCTCAACACGGTGTATAGCTCGCTCAACAATGTATATGGCAACGTTATCACGGCAATGGCCGGTGTGCGCGGTTAATCTGCCTGTAGCCGAAAAACTCCTTTTTGTTCAACTGAAAAAACTTTCTTGATATGTCTATTCCAAAGGAGCCGCGGCAGTTGATGATTAACCTGATGTATCTGGTGCTCACGGCTCTGCTTGCGCTCAACGTTTCTGCCGAGGTAATGAATGCCTTTTTCACCATCGATAAAAGCATTGAAAATACCAATGGTATCCTAGCCACTACCAATGAAAAAACTTTGGAGGGCCTCTCCAAAGTGGTAGATGAAAAGACCAATTACAAGCCGCTCTATGATGCAGCCTCTGAGGCTCGTACCATTGTGAGAGACTTTAACGCTTATGTGGATGAAGTTCGTCTCGGCCTCGAGAAGGAATCAGGCGGGCTTTTTCCTGATGACTACAAGGAGCCTATCAAGCGTGGCCGCCCAAAGCGGTACCAGGATAAGGAGATTCCTACCCGTTATTTTGTAGATGGTGTAGAAACAGGTCCGGTAGGCAAGCAGGCTCCCAAAGGCCCTGAGCTCAGGGAGAGAATTGAAGCCACTCGCCAGGCACTCATTGACCTCGTTGACCGCGTGGCTAAGCAGGAAATCGAAGGCACTCGTTTTACCGATGCTGAGCTCCAGGATCTCAGGGGTAAACTCGCACTTGCTGTGGATAATGAATCCTGGAAATCTGCCGGGAAGCCTAGCTGGGAAGAATTCGTATTCGGTCACATGCCGGTAGCTGCCTGTTACCCCATTCTGCGCAAGCTTCAAAATGACGCACGCAGCTCTGAGGCAACGGTCATCAACTATCTGGCCAGCAAAGTGGGCGAAACCATCATCGAGTTTGATACATTCGAACCCGTTGCTTCTGCCCCTAAAGGTTATGTAATCAAAGGCGAACCTTACACCGCAGAAATTTTCCTGAGTGCATTCTCCAGCCAGGCCGCCGAAGGTATCTCTATGCGCGTCAATGGTGCCAGCCTCCCCATCAAGGAAGGTAAAGGCCAGTACACTACGTCCACTTCCTCTATCGGTGAAAAGGAATACAAAGTGGATATCAGCGTTACCAACCCTTTCACCAAGAAAGTGGATACTTACACCAAGGCTTTCCGCTATGAGGTTGGAGAACGTTCTGTAGCAGTTTCCGCTGATAAGATGAACGTGTTCTATATCGGTGTGGACAATCCGGTATCTGTGTCCGCAGCAGGTATCTCCTCCAATGAGCTCAAGGTGGGTATTACCGGTGGTGGAGCAACCATTACTCCCGTTCAAGGAAGTAAGGGTCAGTACATCGTGAATGCAAAAGAACAGACGCAGGATTGCCGCATCACCGTGAGCGGTGGGGGCATGAACGACAGTAAGCTCTTCCGCGTAAAGCGCATACCAAACCCGGTGGCCAGGCTCTCCGGCAGCACCGGCGGTGAAATGGGATCCGGAGAATTTAAAGCTCAGGGAGGTCTCGCCGCTATTCTGGAGAATTTCGACTTCGACGCACGCTGTGAAATTCAAGGTTATGAGTTGGTGTACGCTCCCGCACGCCAGGACGTGGTACCTTCTGTAAACCCCGGCGGTAGATACAACGAAAAGACGCTCCGGCTTGTGCAGCAAGCCAAACCAGGTGATCGCTATTTCTTCGAAAACGTGAAAGCCAAATGTCCAGGTGATAATGCCGGCCGACTTATCAACTCTCTGGTATTTAAGATTAAGTAATAGAAGAAGTCTGTATAATGCACTTTCAATCATTATTCGGGTGAAGCGTTTTGTCTGGAATCGCTTCACCCGGATAAACCCAAAACTGGAAAAACTATGAAAATTATCCAATCTGCCGCTGTCATTGCACTGATGCTGCTCGCCGCTCCGGTTTTCGCGCAGTTTCCCGGCAATATCATGACCGAATCGGGTCAGACCGATCGCACAAAGCCCCTCGATGATGTGGTCGAAAAGCGCACCATCATCGAAAAGCGCGTGCTGCCCTACGATAACCTTCGTGAAGCTGATATCTTTTGGGAAAAGCGCATCTGGCGCGTGGTGGATGTACGTGAGAAAATGAACCATCCTTTCTCGTATCCCGAGCGCCCATTCTTCACAATTCTGATGGATGCTGCAAAGTCCGGCGAAATTACGGTGTACAGTACAGAAGACGATAAGTTCACCACCCCGCTGAGCCAGGAAGAAGTCACTTCAATCGGCGCAAGCATTGACACGGTGACCATCCTCGACCCGGAAACGTATGACGAAACCACTCAGATTGTCCGCAATGAGATCAATCCTGAGGACGTCAAGCGTTTCCGTATTAAGGAAATTTGGTTTTTCGACAGGGAAACCTCTATTCTGCAGGTGAGGATCCTGGGTATCGCTCCGCTATATGATGAGCGCGACGACGCAGGAAACTTCAAGTACGAAAAGGCTCTCTTTTGGGCCTATTATCCCGATGCCCGTCAGGTCCTCGCCCGTGAAAAGGCTTTCGTCTATGGCAATGACAGCGCACCGATGACTTGGGAGGATTTGATGGAAATGCGCTACTTTTCCAGCTACATCTTCAAAGAATCCAATGTATTTGACCGCCGCCTTCAGGATTACCTCAGCGGTGTAGATCTTTTGATGGAAGGGGATAAGATTAAGAACGAAATTTTTAATTTCGAACACGACCTCTGGTCCTACTAATTTCGAAATAGCTTGTTTACATAGAGCTTTGGCTCGTAGCCGTTCCGGGGTAATTTAATCCGGAACGGCTTTTTTATTAGAATTTAACTACTTTTGTAACAGGTATAACGACCGCTTCCCTCATGCGCTTCCCATTGCTCGCCATCGCCATCCTTGTTTGTTTGTCTTCCACTTCCGGACAAAATACGGAGCTGAACAAGGGTAATGCTTTCATATTTCAAATAGCCTATGGATTTCAGTGGCCCGCCGCAGACCTTTCTGATCATTTCGGTATGAACAACCAGGTCGGGCTCGGAACTGAATATATGACTGAAAAATCCAATCTGATTTTTGGTATAGAATCCAGTTATCTATTTGGCGATCAGGTTAAAACAGATGTTCTTGCCGGTTTGAGAATTGCTGAAGGTTTACTTATTGGCAACGATCGTGCCATTGCAGATATCCAGCTCAGGCAGCGCGGATTCTACCTGGGCGGCATGGCAGGAAAGATGATTCCAATTTCAGCAAAGGAGCCTCGGTCAGGTATTCGACTGACGCTGGGCGCGGGCTTGCTGCAGCATAAAATTCGGATTCAGGATGACCCACAAAGAGTAGTAGCCTCCCTCACGGATACCTATAAGAAAGGGTATGATCGGCTTTCCAACGGGCTCGCCTTCAAAGCCTTCAGCGGATACCAAATGTTGAGCAAAGACCGTAGAATCAACTTTTATGCAGGGTTGGAAGTCTGTCTGGGATTCACTCAAAATCGCCGCAGTTTTAATTTTGATACCCGCATACAGGACTTGAATGTTTATCAGGATGTGCTGTTCGGCGTACGTGCAGGTTGGATGATCCCCGTCTATACCGGTAAGGCGGCCCGCGAAATATTTTACTGATTTTCATGGGATTATTCCGGTTATATGATTTAGGAATCAGCTTGTACGTGACAAGTATTCGGCTGGCAGCAGCTTTTCATCCAAAGGCTGCCCAATGGGTGGCAGGCCGGCAACACTGGCCTGAGCTTCTACAGGATGCCATAAAGGAGAAGTTCAACCCCGGGGAAAAAAGGGTGTGGATGCATTGCGCCTCTCTTGGAGAATTTGAACAAGGGCGCCCCTTGATTGAAACCATTAAAAGGGAATATCCGGAAGTTCAAATTTTGCTGAGTTTCTTTTCGCCTTCCGGTTATGAAGTCCGAAAAAATTACCCTTTTGC
>CAYTNI010000302.1:0-4237 GCA_964439115.1 uncultured Saprospiraceae bacterium | reverse complement strand
TTGTACATAAGAATGACCCTCGGTTTTACGTTGAATGATAACTCTTGGTTCTTTAAACGCAAAATAAATTAAGCATGAAAATTCTCCGCAGTTTCCTACTGGCAAGCATCCTCGCTGGAACCTGTTATGCGCCGGCTTTCGCACAATGCGAAAACTGGAATAACTCTCCCAAAAAAGAAGATGCAGAAAATGCACACGTCAACTACCGCCAATACCTTAAAGGAAAAGACGTTGCAGATTTGGAAAAAATCGATGCCGAAAGCTTTCAAATCGCTTTCAATGAATGGAATAAGGCATACACAATTGCTCCTGCTGCCGACGGCCAACGCCCAAGCCACTACCAGGATGGTCGCACGCTCTACCGCGTGATGTACAATAAGTCAACAGACCCGGCCAAGCGTAAGGAGTATGCGGAAATCATTATGCGCCTTTACGCTGAACAGGTGCAGTGCTACAAAAATGAAGGCTTCCTCTATGGTCGCCAAGGCTACGACATGTTCTATTTGGAAGAGTATGGTCGCTCCGATGCCACTTATAAGGTATTAATGGCCTCCCTTGAAAAAAGTGGCAACAATGCAGAATACATCATCTTCGATCCAATTTTTGAACTCGTGGTTCAAAAATTTCAAGACGGAGAACTCAGCAAAGACGAGGCTCGTAGCATCCACCAAAAATCTATGGATGCCATTGATCACAACATTGCCAATAATGCACGCCTGAAGAGCTACTACGAAATTACTAAATCCAGAGTAGAAACTATCTTCAGCGCTATCGAAGATCAGGTATTCGATTGTGTGTATTTTAAGGACAAACTCCTGCCAAAATACCAGGAGAATCCCGAGGATCACGAGGTTATCCGCTACATCTACAATAAATTACGCCAGCAAGGCTGTCCGGAAGATGAAGCCATCATGGTTGAACTCAAAGGGAAATATCAAACCATAGCTTCTGCCATCAACGACAGCCTTCGCCAGACCTACTACGCCGAAAATCCGGCTATTCATGCCAAGGACCTTTATAATGAAGGCGATTACGAACAAGCCATAGCCAAATACGGCGAAGCCGCAGAAAAGGAAACCGATGCCAACAAAAAAGCAGAATACCTGCTCAATATGGCTTCCATCCAGTATGGCAAGCTCAGTCAATATTCCAGCGCCCGTGAAAATGCATTGAAAGCCGCCCGCCTGCGGAGCGGCTGGGGACAGCCTTACATGCTCATCGGCGATATGTATGCATCCTCCGCACGCAACTGCGGCAACGATGGCTACACCCGAGGCCTTGCCGTACTAGCCGCTATCGACAAGTACGCCTACGCCAAAAATATTGATTCCAGTATTTCGGATGAAGCCAACCGCCGTATCGGTCGAATAAGTGGCGCAAAACCCACCGGTGAAGACATTCACCTCCGCGGAAAATCCGGAAAAACAGATGTGGTGCCCTGCTGGATTGGAGAAACAGTAAAGCTACCCAGCCTCTAAGCAGGAATCCCCCTTCCATTTACTCGATTAAGAGTCCCAAAATGCGCACAAGGCCATCGAAAATTCGCCTTGTGCGCATTTTTTTTAAGGACTTTATGCTTTCCAAATGAATCAAACAACGCTTATATTGCGTTATCCATAAGAAGTCCATATATTGAAAATCACTAAATAATAGGACATGCGTGCGATTTTTTCATGGGTGACATTGTCATTTGCCGTATGGCTCATCAGTGCCTGCGCGCCCAAAATAAGTCAAAATACCAGCCCGACAGCGGCACAGGAACAGCCCAATCCGGTACAAACGCCCCCTCAGGATCAAAAACTAAGCACTTGCGCTACTTTTGATGATGCCCCCAGCAAAGAGGATGCTACTACTCAATATGTGTTGTATAGGGATTTTCTCAAGGCAGGAGACTGGACACAGGCCTTCGATTACTGGAAGCAGGTATTTGCAGTTGCCCCTGCCGCTGACGGAAAACGCAACACGCTTTTTGCCGACGGCATCCGCTTTTACGAGCATTTTTATGCCCAAACTACTGACTCCCTGCAAAAAGAAGCCTGGATTGATAAAATTTTTGACCTATACCAGGGGCTTGACAGTTGCTTCCATGACGGAGGATATGCCACCGCCAGGAAAGCCTTCGACCTTTATTACAAATACCCCCACCGCGCCTCCCGCGAAGAAGTACTTAGTGTGTTCCAGTCTGCTATAGAACAAGACAGCAACCTCATGCGGGACTTCATCATCAATCCATTTACTGCTCTTTTGGTGGAGCAATACGATGCAGGTAAGGTGAGTTTGGCCGAGGCCCAAAAATACGACCGGATTATTCGCAACTCCCTCGCCAAAGGACTGGCCGATTGCGAAGGTGCAGAATGCGACCGATGGAAAGTAGTGCAGGAATATGCCCCTCAGAGACTAGAGTATTTCGAAACGGTGAAAGGATTTTACGATTGTAGCTTTTTTAAATCCAAGTACTACGCAGAATTTGAAGCTGCGCCGGAGGATTGCGATGTGATTCGCAACGTTTACAGCTATTTGCGCTGGGGCGGATGCGCAGAGGACGACCCTCAAATGGCAGCGCTGATCCGCAAGGGCAATGAATTGTGCGTGGAGCGGGAGCGTGGCCCCGCGTCAGTGGCTTACGAATGTCTGCGCAATGCCGATTATCGCTGTGCCATTGACGGATTTACAAAAGCCGCCAACGAAAGCTCAGACCCAGTCACGAAGGGGAATTACCTGCTGACCGCCGGTAAAATATACTATGCCCATCTAAAAAATTTCTCCAAGGCCAGACAGGCCTTCCTGCAGGCAGCGGAAGCCCGTCCTAACTGGGGAGAGCCTTACCTTTGGATTGGTCGGCTATATGCTTCCAGTGGTCCGCTCTGCGGGCCCGGAAGAGGTTGGGATAGCCAGATTGTGGTTTGGCCGGCCATTGACAAGTGGGAATATGCAAGACGCATTGACCCCTCCTGCGCACGGGAAGCCAATAAATGGATTGCTCAATATGAACAATACATGCCTGATCGGTCCGAGATTTTTTCGCGGCTCCTCAAGGAGGGAGATGCCTTTACAGTGGGATGCTGGATACAGGAACGCACGACCGTCCGGGCTGCGAAAACCCAGTAAATCAGCATCTCAACAAATGAGTTTGTACCCAATTCCGCGTACATTGATAATTTGTACGGAAGAATCATGTTGAAGATGCCTGCGAATTTTGGTGATATAGACGTCCATACTGCGTGCATTGAAGATACTGTCATCCCCCCACAATTCTTTCAGCACGGGGCCGCGCTCCATAACTTCATTGCGATACAGACATAGTTTTCTGAGCAATTCGGACTCCCGGTGGGATAGGGTTACATTAACCTCCGGATGATGAAGCGACTGTTTGATAGCGTCAAATTCGTACGCCCCAATTCGGAATTTTGTTTCCTCTTGTTCGGGGGTACCCTCGCTGTCTGAAGTAGGCGTTCTTTGTAACAGTGCTTTGATTCGCACAATGAGCTCCTCCATGCTGAAAGGCTTGCGCAGATAATCGTTGCCACCCAGCTCAAACCCCTTGACTACATCCTCTACCTGGGAGCGGGCAGTGAGGAAGATGATAGGAACTTTGGTGTTGTGACGTCGGATTTCAGTAGCCAGGCTGAAGCCGTCCATGTGGGGCATCATCACGTCAAGGATAATAATATCGGGATTGTGGGTTGCGAACTTTTCCAACCCCTGTCTGCCATCTGCAGCATGTGTCACATGATACCCCCTGCTTTCCAGGCTGTCTTTGATGATGCGGGCCAGCAGGGTTTCATCTTCTACCAGCAGAATCCTAATCATGGGTAATCCGGGTTGGATGATTTTATTTTCACTTCAATAGCAGTTGTGGAATAGCCGGGCACAAAGGGCAGACTTTGCACTTCCCCACCGGCAGCCAGCACCTCAGCTGCGCCTACAATTTGGCGTGCTGGCCAGTCTCCTCCTTTTACCAGCACATCCGGCATCAACAACTGAATGAGGTCAAGCGGAGTATCCTGTTCAAATACCACCACCAAATCCACCGGTTCGAGCGCGGCGAGCAGATGTAGTCGCGTAGCATCATCCTGAATGGGGCGATTAGGCCCCTTTAGTCGTCTGATGGAATCCGAAGCGTTGACACCGACGACCAGGAAGTCGCCAAGATCCCGGGCGGCAGACAGGTAGTGGATATGACCATAGTGAAGCAGGTCAAAACAACCATTGGTAAAAACTACCTTATGCCCTTGGT
>CAYTNI010000301.1:0-4267 GCA_964439115.1 uncultured Saprospiraceae bacterium | reverse complement strand
AGATTTTGATGAATGAACATACTGCCTCAGAATAGGTAACGACTTCAGCAACGGGGACGGCATACACTACCTCACATTTTTCGTACTCCTATCCAATTTGTTTGAAGCCGTAGAGCATAAAGCACACTTCGTAGGCGGCCTTGTGGAGTCGGATCACTACCCCATCTCCGTAGGCAGGATGTCGTACCCTCGAGCCTACACCCAGTAGATTTGCAGTCTGGTCCATGTAGAAATTCGATTTTTGTCTATCAAAAGGATTTATTTAGTAAAAGAATTAAGGCTGCTTGTATTCGAGTTCATCTTCAGAATATGCCACGATGGTGGCAACGCTGATATCGCTGGTGACATTAACAACGGTGCGGCACATATCCAGTATTCTATCCACCGGAAAGATAATAGCAATCCAAGCTGGATTCAGGCCTACTGATTGTAGCACGACAATCAGCATAATCAGGCCTGCGCTGGGCACTGCTGCGGAGCCTATTGATGCAAGGGTAGCCGTCAATACGATGGTGAGTTGTTGGCTTAGCGTAAGGTCAATCAGGTGGAGCTGGGCCAGAAATATCACAGCCACAGCCTGGTATAAAGCGGTACCATCCATGTTGACGGTTGCGCCTATCGGCAGCACGAAATTGGTCACATTTTTAGAAACACCCAGGTTGTCGCGTACACATTCCATGGTTACGGGAAGCGTTGCCGCACTGGAGCTGGTGCTGAATGCCAGAAACTGCGCCGGACTGATTCTCTTGAAGAAAGTAGAGTATGGAATTTTCCGGACTAAAAGCAGGATGAGGCTGGGATAGAACAGTACAATCAACAGTAAAAGCCCTGAAAACACTACCAACGAGTAGGATAAGAGCCCCTTGAAAATTTCCAGGGCTTCTCCGGGAGTTTTAGCCATTTTTGCCAGGACTCCGGACATCAGGGCAAAAACAAAAAATGGAGCTGCTTCCATAATCCACTCCACCATTTTGAGGAAAACCTCATTGGCGCCATTCACGACATCCAATACAGGCTTGACCGTCTCCTTGGGCAGAAACATCATCACTATCCCAAAAAAGAGGGCAAAAAATATGACCTGGAGCATATTTTGCCCACTGGAAAGAGCGGCAAAAATATTGTCCGGCACCATATCTACAAAAAACTGGAGCGGGCCGGCAGATTTGAACTGCTCCACGGCCTGCTGCCGGGCGCTGATATTCTGGTTACCGGATTCCTCTTTCAACATAGTTTCAGCAGCACCGGTGTAAGCGGCATAATCCGGGTTATTCCTGTAGTTTTGGCCATCCATCACCTCCACGCCGGGTGTCTGCTCTGCCCAAATTTCGTATTTAATGCGGTTTTTGATGCGCTGATCTTTGGAAATGAAACTACCAGGTTCAGCAATATTGGTTAAAACAAGGCCAAGGCTGATGGATACCATAGTAGTCAACAAGTACAAGGCCAAGGTCTTCACGCCCATTCGGCCGAGCTTTGAGGGATCAGGCAGGGTGGAAATACCGCTGATGATAGAAAACAATACCAGAGGGACGGCAATGAATTTCAACAATCGGATGAAGATAACGCCAAAGGGATCAATCCAATTAAGGGTGAATTGATTCCATCCAAGACTGATGGATATCAGTGCGTAAACAATCCCGGCAAACAACCCCAAAATGATGCGCCAATGCAGCGGAATGCGCCGTATTTCCATGTTTTCCCCGGTTTTATCGCGCTAAGGTAACCAAACCTTTGCAAAATCACAGTCAAACTTTTCAATTCTATTCCTAACTTTGCCGGGCTTTTGTCTGCACTTGCTTCAAAAGAGAAAATAACAAACTATGGGTTGGTTCAAACGGCTCAGGGATGGCATTCAAACGGCTACCCGCAACAAAAAAGAGGCTCCCGAAGGCCTTTGGTATCAATGTAAAGAGTGTAAGGCAACTTATACGCGCCGCGAGTTGAAGGAAAATTTTTCCAAATGTCCGGGATGTAATTACCACGTGCGCATAGGCTCCGAGGATTATTTCAACTTAATCTTCGACGGCAGAGCGGAGGAAATGTTTACGGATTTGCGCTCCAGGGATATGCTCCAGTTCGTGGATCTGAAACCCTACAAGGATCGCCTGCAGGAAAGCATGCGCAAAACTGAGCTCACCGATGCCATTTCGGTAGCAAAAGGCAAGGTCAACAAACGACCTATCGTGATTGCAGCCATGGACTTCAACTTCATCGGCGGATCTATGGGGTCTGTCATGGGGGAAAAAATTTCCAGGGCGGTGGATTATTGCATCGCCCACAAAACGCCGCTGCTGATTATTTCCAAGTCAGGTGGGGCACGCATGATGGAATCCGCTTTCTCCCTTATGCAAATGGCCAAAACTTCTGCCAAGCTCAGCATGCTTGCCAAAGCGGGAGTACCTTATTTCTCCCTTATGACTGACCCCACCACGGGCGGGGTAACAGCTTCTTTTGCCATGCTGGGTGACCTCAATTTCGCAGAACCCAAAGCACTCATCGGCTTTGCCGGCCCTCGCGTAATCAAAGAAACTATAAAACAGGAATTGCCGGAAAACTTTCAGACTTCCGAATCTCTCCTCGAAAATGGTTTCCTGGATTTTATCGTGGACCGAAGGGACCTCAAAGACCGAATATCGGATCTCCTTGCACTGTTCGAGTCGGGAGCCATGTCACCCTTCCAGGCAGATGCTACCGGTGATACCGCAGAGTAGCTTACAGCTTTATTTCCCAGCCAATGACTGAATCATTTCTGTCATCACGCGATTGAGGCCATCAATGGCCAGGGGTACATTCCAATTGTCCCGGTTCCTGGGTTCTACGTAGTTTGAAATGGCTCGGATTTCCAGGAATGGCGTGTTACTGAGGATACAGGCATAAAAAAAGGCAGCCCCTTCCATGGATTCCACATCGGCATCTGTTCGACTGCGCAGCTTTTCAATGCTAGCGGCATATCCGTGTACCTCGTTTACGCTGATGCCCCTCACGGCAGGTAAAAACTCAAATCCCGCTCCGCTGTCATTGTGAAGACATCCACCTCGGAATGGCTGCTTGTCTGCCTCCGCCAGGCCAAGCCCAAAAATATCCGTAAAACTGCCATCCGATTCCTGAGCGCCAAGATCACCAAATGACTCCCTGGTCACGTGCACCACCTCACCAATGTTCAGTGCCGGGTTGAGTGCACCGCAAATTCCTGCATTGATGGCCAAATCAAAGCGCTGTACGGCCAAAGTCTGCCCCAGGGCAAACGCCGTGGCAGTCAGTCCAACCCCGGTGATGAGCAGGGTAATGTTCAAGGGGCCAAATTGGTAAGAGGCCGGACCGTGTGCCACAAAATGCTGTTTTAAAAAAGCCTCAAACGGCATAATTTCAAAAGGAGTGGCTGCAACAACAAGTACTTTCACGGCATTTTCTTTTTTGCGTAAGTGATTCCAATCGAAGGGGACAACCCCAAGGTAGCATGCATTTCGGTTGCGAACTCCAGCATAAATCCTCCGGGAAAAGCAAATCCTAACCCCATAAAGACAAAGGAGGGACGCACCGCACTGCCAAAGCGCAAAAATAGCCTTTCCGATGGGCAATACTCCACCCCCAAACGAAGGTTTGGAGCAAAATCTACATCTTTCTCTACTTCAAAAGCAAGCCATAATTTTTCAGAGCTTCTAAAGGCAAGCCCCAAATGTACCGCTATCGGCTGATTCTGTTCCGAGGATACCAGGCGCGCAGCGTGAAATCCGAATCGAAGCCGGCTTCCTATCCGGGTCATTATTCCGACATCCGCATCCATCTGAAGCGGACTTCGCAGGCCCGGCAAGCCGCTATTTGCTACATTCCAGCGAAGACCCAGCGCCAGTGACTTCCACAACAATCTGCTGTACGACAGGCCCGAACGCTGCAGGTAATAATCGCCGTAGCCCAGGCGCTGCCACGATATTCCCACCCCGCCCCCTCCTACAGGCACCGCCACTGCGAGTCCGGCATGCTGGAAGCCAGGAATCGAAAAAGGCAAACCGGCAAACAAGCCGGCCTCCGGAAATTCCAAAAATGCAAGCCCGGCCTGATTGAACCAGACATCACCAACATGCCGCCCACCCTGGTGAATATACCTGACCCCCATGCCATTCACCCCGGAATCCGGCAATGCAGAAGTCTGGCCGAAAAGACCCCAATACACAAAAAGCAAACACCACCACAATGCCCGGAAAAAAAAGCCGCTGTCTTTAAGGTAAATCATCATGAGAAGCTGTTTTTAGATAAATCACTTCGTCTG
>CAYTNI010000300.1:0-4280 GCA_964439115.1 uncultured Saprospiraceae bacterium | reverse complement strand
CGCAGAGAGCGCTGCCAGGTGGGCCCGGGATGCCCCCATACAAACTGTTGAATATACACCACATCATCCCCCAGCTTATCAAAGCTGCCACGCACGTTTCGCTCTAAGGAATCCACCGCTGCTGTTACACCTATAATACAAAAAATACCGATGGAAATGCCCAGCAATGATAAAAAGCTGCGCAGCTTGTTGCCGCGCAATTGTTGCAGTGCCTGCATGACACTTTCAGTGAATACCTTAATAATAATTAGCATGGCTTTCCGCTTTTTGAAAGGAAGTACAAAGATAAGGCAAGATGAGGGTTTGTAATGCCACGCACCAAAATCTTAGATGAAAAGCGGCTTTTCTTCTGCCAAAGTATTGAAAATAAATTTTTTATCATCAGGTTCAAACGGAATTTTTTGTGCTATCTTTGCGGCCAATTTTTCATAAAAGGTCCTGCATGAGAACCAAATTGTCTCAATTCAGCTTTGATTTACCCAAGAAATTAATCGCCCAGCATCCCGCAGCCAATCGCGATGAAAGCAGGCTTTTGGTGCTCCACCGGGAAACCGGGAAAATAGAACACCGAATTTTCAAGGATATCATCGAATACTACGATGATGGCGATGTGATGATTTTCAATAACACTAAGGTTTTTCCTGCGCGCATGTACGGGCAGAAGGAAAAAACCGGTGCCAAAATTGAGGTATTCCTGCTTCGCGAGCTCAACCACGAAGCCCGCCTGTGGGATGTCCTGGTTGACCCGGCACGAAAAATACGGGTGGGAAATAAACTGTATTTCAGCGATGAAAACGACAATGAAGTGTTGGTCGCTGAAGTAGTGGACAATACCACCTCAAGAGGTAGAACCATCCGCTTTCTCTATGATGGCCCCGAAGAGGATTTTCAGCGCGATTTGTATCATCTCGGCCAGACGCCATTGCCCAAATACATCACGCGCAATGCCGATGACACGGATAGAGAGCGATTCCAGACCGTATTCGCAAAAGAAGTAGGAGCAGTGGCAGCCCCTACAGCCGGCCTTCACTTTAGTAGAGAACTGATGAAGCGTCTGGAAATCAAAGGCCTGGAATTTGCAGAACTTACCCTGCACGTTGGCCTTGGAACCTTCAGACCCATCGAAGTGGAAGATCTCTCCAAACATAAAATGGACGCGGAATACTTCAAAGTACCTGCCAATGCCGTTGATCTCGTCAACACAGCAAAAGACCGCGGCAGCAAAATCTGCGCTATAGGCACCACCACCATGCGTGCCGTCGAAACTTCCGTCTCTGCCGAAGGGTATCTCAAGCCCATGGAAGGCTGGACGAATAAGTTCATCTTTCCACCTTACGATTTCAGCATTGCCAACTCCATGGTTACCAATTTCCATCTCCCTAAATCCAGCCTCCTGATTATGGTGTGTGCTTTCGGAGGGTTCGAACAGGTCATGGAAGCCTATCAGGAAGCTATCAAGGAAGAATACCGCTTCTTCAGCTACGGCGACGCCATGTTGATTATCTGAAAAAAAAATATCAGCCCAATTAAACGGATTGTGATTTCTTCTGTCTAAGTTCATGCTGTTTTTTAAAATATGGCTGCGACTACCGGAAATTAACCCGGTCGCCATACGCCAAAAACATGATGATTATGGACAGAAGAGCTTCGCTCGCCAAACTTGTGGGCCGAGCCGGCAACACCAGGCGCTCATCCCGCTTGTCAGCCTCCACTCCCAACGGCCCTCTATCCGGCCTTAATCCATATCCAGGCCCGTGGACGCGCGTACAGGCCGCACACCTCCTCAGGCGTACCATTTTCGGGCCATCCAAGGCGCAAATTGAAGTCGCGACAGCACAAGGCCTCGATTTGACGATTCAGCAACTCCTCGCAGAGTACCCACTGCCGGATCCCCCCGTAAATCCAAATAATAACAATGATCCCAATGTACCGATTGGCAATACCTGGGTGGATGCGCCGTACGTAGCTGGCTCCAATCTTGCCAATTATCGCAACTCGAGCCTGAGAGCCTGGAACTGGGGGCAACTGGTGAACGACCAACCTTCCATCCGCGAAAAGATGACCCTCTTTTGGCACAACCATTTTGCGATAAACAACATCAATGATCCTAAATTTGTATATCGCTACATCACTTTATTAAGAAGCTCCGCCCTCGGAAACTTCAGGCAATTAGTCAAAAATATCACCATTGATCCCGCCATGCTCCGGTTCCTCAATGGCAATCAAAATACTCGCACAGCTCCCAATGAGAATTATGCACGCGAATTAATGGAGCTTTTCACCCTGGGAAAAGGCTCATTGGCCGGACCGGGTGATTATACCACTTTCACCGAAACTGACGTCCTTCAAATGGCGCGTGTACTAACAGGCTGGCGCGACCGGGGATTTAACTCTACCAACCCGGACGTTGCTGTAGGAGTAGTTTTTTTGCCAAACCTCCACGACACAGGTACCAAGCAACTCTCCCATCGTTTCAACAACGTGGTGATTCCAAATATGGGCGCCAATGAATATGCACATTTAGTAGATATCATTTTTCAAAAAGAGGAAGTCGCCAGGTTTATCTGCCGGAAACTGTACCGCTGGTTTATCTATTACGATATCCCGCCCACTGTGGAGACCGAAGTGATAGAGCCGATGGCTCAACTTCTCATCCTCCATAATTACGAGATAAGGCCGGTACTTGAGGCACTTTTGAGCAGCGCCCACTTCTTTGATGCCCTGAACCTTGGGCCTATGATTAAAAACCCCATAGATTTTGTAGCTGGCACTTTCAAGCAGTTTGGGATAGGCTACTCACCCTTGTTGGCTCGTCGTTATGCCGCCTGGTTGGCCTTCCACAGGCTTACTATTCCTATGCAGATGGAGTATTTCATGCCACCGGATGTCGCAGGTTGGAAGGCTTATTACCAGGAACCGGCTTACTACCGTACCTGGATTAATGCCGCAACTTTAGCACCTCGTTCCCAATTCATCAATAACATCGCAGGAAATGGTATCGTGGTCAATACCGTCAGACACGCCATCAATGCCCTTAATTTGCCGCAACTCATTAGCGATCCCACTGATCCGGTCGTCCTGATTCGCGAACTTTCAGAATGGCTGTACCCGCTCCCGCTGGCCGATAACCAGCTTGCCTACCTTAAAGAGGTACTACTGCCAGGTCTTCCCGATTACGAATGGACGGTAGAATACTCAGATTATCTCAATGCACCCAATGACACCGCCCTTCGAGATGCTGTGAACGCCAAGCTGCGCAATTTGATTACCGCAATGCTGCAAATGCCGGAATACCAATTGAGTTAATAACAAGCTTAGTGGTTTTTAAAATTTCCTTTCGATGAAAAGAAGAAAGTTTATTCAGGCTACCGGCACCGCAGTGGCGCTGCCTTTCCTCTTTAACGGATTAAGAGCCCATGCCTTACCGCGCTCAGGCATTTTTTCAGCCTTCAACGGGGATACTGACCGGGTGCTTGTCTTAATTCAGCTCAATGGCGGAAATGATGGCCTCAACATGGTATTGCCAATTGACCAGTACGACCAGCTCGCCAATGTGCGTGGTAATATTCTCATCCCCGAAAATTCCATTTTGCCACTTACAGATATTACAGGTTTGCATCCTGCCATGACCGGGGTAAAAAACCTTTACGATAATGGCAAACTGGCGGTTATTCAGGGGGCCGGCTATCCAGACCAGAACCGTTCTCATTTCCGATCCACGGATATTTGGACTTCAGGCTCTCCGGCAGGTCAGTTTTGGTCCACCGGATGGCTGGGGCGTTACCTCGGGGGCCAACATCCCGACTACCCGGATGGATATCCCAATGGGGAATATCCTCATCCTTTTGCCATCACGATGGGCAATCTCGTATCCCAAACCTGCCAGGGTACCGCAGCTAATTTTAGTATGACCCTGGAAGACCCCTTCACCCTGGGGCAATTGCCGGAGGGTCAGGTGGGCCCACTGCCAGACACCCCTTATGGCAGAGAACTCGAATATCTGCGTACCGCTATTGCACAAACCAATGCCTATTCGGATACCATCGTAGAAGTAGCCAATGTCGGGAATAATTTGGCTGATTATCCCCAAAGTCGTCTGGCCGAGCAGCTCCGCCATGTGGCACGCCTCATTTCCGGTGGCCTCGAGACCAAAATATATGTGGTAAGCCTTGGTGGATTCGACACCCATGCCAACCAGGTACTCGAAGGAAATACCACAGGTGGCGAACATGCCGAACTCCTCCGTGTACTTTCAGAGGCAATGTCGGCATTTCAGGAAG
>CAYTNI010000299.1:0-4293 GCA_964439115.1 uncultured Saprospiraceae bacterium | reverse complement strand
GCTGCGGCCCTGCAGAAAAAGAAGTTGCGGAGCAAAAAGCCTGGGATTACATGATGAGTATTCATGATGAAGTCATGCCTCGCATGAGCGAAATCAACAGTTTGGCTAAATCCGTCCAAAGCATTACAGCGGATAGTACCACGAGCATAGCTGTTAAAACTGAAGGCGAAAAACAACTGGAATCGTTATCTGAGGCGGACAATGCCATGTGGGACTGGATGTATGCGCTCAGGCAATTGCCTGAATTGCGCTCATCGGGCAGTCACGAAGAAACCATGAAGTACCTGGGGAGGGAGACCGTGCGCATCGCGGATGTAAAAACCCTCATGCTAAAGAGTATCGAAGATGCCAGGATATTCGTCAATCAACACATGAATACTACTAAAGAATGAGCCCCAACCTTTTGGAAAAACCAGTCTTTCCTGCTTGCAAAGGCTTTTTCATTTGGATCCTGTCGCCGTTTGTACTGTTATTTTTACAAGGTTGCCAGTACGCTCCGCAACAGCTCCCTGTTTTAGGAGAAAAGGACATTGTGAATGGCGATACCCTGTACCATACCATACCCGACTTTTCTTTCGTAAACCAGGATAGTCAGGTAGTAACCCAGGCCACTTTTGCTGGGAAAGCTTATGTGGTAGACTTCTTTTTCACATCCTGTCCGACCATTTGTCCTAAGGTGAAAAGGCAGATGTTGCGGTTATATGATCGTTACGTCGAAGATGACAGAATCTCTTTGTTGTCTCACAGCATTGATGTGCGTCGCGATACGGTGGGCCGTCTAAAGGATTATGCAGAAGGCATGGGTGTAAAAGCTCCGAAATGGCATCTCGTGACTGGCGACAGGGATGCGATTTACGACATAGCCGACGATTATTTCAGTGTAGCCGTAGAAGATGCATCAGCTCCCGGCGGCTTTGACCACAGCGGCCGTTTGATTTTAGTAGATACCAAGCGTAGGGTGCGCGCCTTTTGTGACGGTACAGACCCTAAGTCGGTGGATCAATTCATGAAAGATATTGATTTATTGCTTAGAACCGATATGTGAATCCAAAGCGAACGACGAATGGCTGAATCAGCTCGTCATTGGGTGGGGTGAGATTGTAGAGCAATAAAATTTCGGTAGCGAAGGTATTTCCTGAAGTATAACCTGCTCCCAGAAAAGTATTGCCATGCTGACGGCGCCAGATTTCCAGCCCATTGGCGATGGAAACAGAAGCGATAGAGGCCGTTTCAGCGAGTTCGTATTCCAAATGGCCAAAGATATTGCGGGCAAATTTTGCCCGACCGAACAGGCCTGCTGACCAGGAAAGGGGGTTGGCTGAGGCAATTTCATTGTTGGGTAGGCGTACCCTGAAATGGGTGTAATTGATGGAAACCCTTGGGCCTGCCGAGAATGGGCCGGCAATTTTATAGCCCACCATGGGAGCTATACCTATTGAAAAAGCACTCTGCCCGGTTGCTCCACTAATACCTAGATTGAATCCACCACCGTACCAGAGCTTTTCGCCGGTACTGCCTTCATTTTGTGCTGCTGATTCCAACCCAAGGACGAGCGCGAAAACGGAAAGTAGTATTATTCTTTGCATAGATTTGCTTTTGGAAAGACAAAAGTACCGTTTTTGAATCAATTCTCTCGAACAGGAGTTTTAGCTAATTGTCGTTTCTATACTTTTGAGTCCTTGAAAACCATACGATGAAAACAACCATGATGCGCTTCATTACACTAGTTTTTTTGGGGGTTATGCTTCCTCAATTCATTTTCAGCCAGGAATATTCGATAACATGGCACCCCGTTCGTCAACAAAAAATTCCCGCCCTGCAGGCAGAGTTAAGGGCATGGGAGGTTTATCAGACAGACGCTGCCTACCTTGCGCAGACCGCTATGTCAAGGCCTGAAGGGGCTACTCTGGTTTGGCAAATGGGCGCTGAAAATATCCCATTGACTTTGTTTTCTGATGACATTAGATCAAGAGGCTATCGTTTGATGGTGGCATCTGAAAATGGTGTAAAGGAGCATAATCGCGGCACGGTCCGCACCTATGGCGGTTATACAAACCTTGGCGGTAACGTCAGGCTGACGCTCGATTCAGACTTCATCTTCGGATATTGGGAGGCTGACGGGCAGACCTGGTATATTCAACCGCTGCGCGACTTTTCTCCCGCTGCGCCTGACGACCATTTTGTGGTGTATGAAGCTGGAGCGGTAAAACCGGTGGCAAATGCCCGATGTGGGTTTACCCATACTGAACACCTGAAACAGCGTTCAGCGGTGGATGACTCCACGGAAAAAATGACCGGGCAGTGCTATGAAGTGGAGATTGCTCTGGCCAGCGATTTTTCCATGTTTCAGGTTTTTGGTTCGGTGAGCGGCGTCCAAAATTTCACTTTAGGAGTGTTAAACAACGTTCAAACCAACTATGATAACGAATTTGCAGATGAAGTAAGATATGTAGCGGTAGCCAATTTTGTGTCCTCCTGTGCCACGTGTGATCCCTGGACTTCTTCCACATCATCCAATACGGTGCTGGCCTCTTTCCGGGACTGGGGTAATGCAGGAGGTTTTGGTATTCCGTTCGACGTGGCATCATTCTGGACGAACCGCGATTTTAACGGCGATGTCATAGGATTGGCCTGGCTGGGTTCTGTATGCACCAATTTCAGATACAACATCCTACAAAGGTTTTCCACGAATGCCAATTTGCTGAGAGTTTTGCAGGCACATGAACTGGGCCATAATTTTGATTCAAACCACGATGCGGCGGGCTCACCCACCATTATGGCGCCAAGTGTCAGTTCTTCGGCCATTTGGTCGGCTAATTCTGTTTCCGTAATCAATAGTTATATCTCCAGCCTTGCATCATCTGGTAACTGTATTGCCAATTGCAGCAGCTCTGGCAATCTTGCTCCTTCACCTGTGGTACAACTCCCATTCTCTCATGTATGCCCGGGTAGTTTGGTGCCCATAATTGATGGTTCTACCGGCAACCCCACCTCGTGGTTCTGGTCGTTGCCAGGTGCTGAACCATCGAGCTCCTCGGAGCAAAATCCGGTGGTCGTGTATAACAATCCAGGAACATATCCGATACAACTGACGGCAACCAATATTTTTGGGTCCAACACAGGAAACTCCGATTTGGATATCACGGTGGATGATCAGGGCGCGAAGTATTTATGGTATGAGACTTTTGAAAATGGTTTTGGCGAATGGCAGGTAATCAATCCGGATAACCAGACGGGCTGGCAGATAAAAAATGTGGGAGGCTCGCCTTATGGTAAGAAGTCAGCATGGATGAATCACATTGGTTATTCCGGTTCTGGCCAGGTGGATGGCCTGCTATCGCCATTGATCAGCCTTGCCAACCTGAGTAGCCCGACATTGCAGATTGACTATGCTTATCGGCGCAGGGTCACCAGTTCCAGCGAACAACTGCGCGTAAAGGTATCCACCGATGGGGGAGTCACTTTCCCACATACCATTTTTTCAGGCCAGGAAAATGGAAGCGGGGTATTTGCAACCGGCCCTCTGACCAACCAATCATTTACTCCGGCGGTTCCGGGAGACTGGTGCTACGTGGATAATCCGGGCTCGGCTACTTGCCTCGAGTTGAGCCTTGCCCAATTCATCGGGCAAAGTAATGTCAGGGTCCTGATTGAAAGCGTGAATGCGGGCAACAACAACTTGTATATTGATAATATCCGTTTACAAGTGGATTGTATTCCTGCAATTCCTCCTACGGCTGCCATCGGAGCTGCTCCAACGAGCGGCTGCGCCCCTCTTACGGTATTTTTTCAAGACAATTCTTCGGGTGTGGTGGAATCAAGGTTGTGGAACTTCCCGGGTGGAGACCCTACTTCCTCGATGGATGCCTTTCCGGCGGTTACTTATCCGCAGGCGGGCACTTACAACGTCGCACTGGAGGTTTTCAATGGTTCAGGCTCCTCTCTGGCTGTCGAAACGGATCTTATCCAGGTAATAGATGTGCCGGTTGCTAACTTCACCTTTTCGATAAACGGCAATTCCGTACAATTTCAAAACTCAACTCAGGGCCAGGGCTTGATCAGCTGGAACTTTGGCAATGGTCAGACCAGCACTCAGATTAACCCTACCGTTACCTATTCTTCGCCCGGAGTTTATTTGGTGCGATTGACTGTGACAAATGCCTGTGGCCAAAGCATAAAGGAAACAACGCTTCAAATTATCGGGCCTCCCACGGCGGCTTTCAACGCCAGCCCGACGACCGGATGTGCTCCGTTAGCCGTGCAGTTTACCAGCCAGGCCACAGGGGATCCTTC
>CAYTNI010000298.1:0-4312 GCA_964439115.1 uncultured Saprospiraceae bacterium | reverse complement strand
ACATGAACGTTAATTTTGATTTCCTCCAGCTCGAGAACCTGAAGAAAGGAATAGGGATGGTTGGAATCCATACCCTGTAGTAAAATGCGCACCACCGGCAATTCGATAGGGTAACCACACAGGTGTACCTCCTCCCGGTAGGGCGCAATTCCCGGTGCCGAAGGCTCCAGAAAAAAGCCCAGCGTAACCCCTTGATTCTGCCAGTTTCTTGGAGACAAAAAACGGTATTCTTCTACCGGCTCCCATCCTTTTGTCCCAGTGTATTCAACTTTGAGCGACGCTTCGAAGATATCGTGAAACACTTCCTCCGGATGAACGCCCCTTTTCTGCGCAATATCTTGCAATAAATCCTGCAAAAAGGCGAGGGAGGTCGCGGTAAAAACAAACTCAAACGTGATTTCCCGTTCACCTGAATCTAATTTTAAGGTAGCTGAAGAAATCGCAAAACCCACTTGTGCATCCTGCATGGTTCGCTCGGTAATACCGAGATACCGCTGCTCCTCCCCAAGACTTGGCCAACCATCTTTTAAGTCAACTGATTCGGGCCCGATACCTGTGGCGCTATTGGCCACAGGACTCGCATACAGGCCGGATACCAGGCGGTAGCGGGAATACTGATCCACATTAGGATCCCGACTTACAAATAGCGTTTTGAGGGAAGTAACTCTGGCATGGGAAACCACCAGATTCCGCTCTATGGCATAAAACCTGTTTTGCCCATCCGGGTTCTGCCCTGCCAGCAATCGGGTTCCAGCCCTTAGCATAATATGCTGATATTCAGGAGCCGCTGAAAATAATACATATACCCTGTCCAATTTGCGGTCTGCCGGATGTTGTCGTAAAACGTGGTTGTAAAAAAAGTAAAGGTGCCGACGGGTAAGCTGGTTTAAATCGCGCTGCACTAAACCGTACACCTCCAAAAAGGCAAGTATAAGCCCTATATGGGGCGTGTGTCGGTCATTTTTCTCTACCGTCTGCTGCAACAAGCCTGGAGCCTTCGCAACAATACTCGCAACAGTTAAATAAACTGGTCTGTAAATCAGAAGCAATTGCTTCAAAGCATTTTCAGGGCGCTCAAAATCAGGAGTCCCTTCCATGGAGGAGGCTGCTTCGGGAGTAAGGCTCCAAATACCATGAAATGTCTCCAAACGCTTGGTATTACCCGGCCAGCTCGGGAAAATCATGGCACACTGATGATCAAAAGCCATTAATTTGTGCAACAAGGTACGAAGTTGAAAATCAATAGCAGAGGCAAGTTCTTCCTCCAGGATTCCGCCCTCTCGCTTGCGGTGAAATCTGGAGGATTGTCGGTACCAGCGATCTGTTTTTTCCAGCAAGGCTAAAACGAGATCAAAAATCTCTGTAAATGCCACCTGCTTAGCTTCAGGATCGGACTGGCGTTCAAAAGCTTGTACCGCCATGGATCGCTTTTGCTCCAACTCAGCCAGGTCAAGCGAAGCGATATCAGCCAGAATAAAAGACTCATCGGAAATAAGGAAGTCTTCCCAATTGCCGTCTGGATTATCATCCGGACCAAAGAATACGAGTTCCTTTGACAATTCCTGCATGTATTTCAGGAAGTCCGCCGACTTTCGCTCATCCAAGTGGAAGTAATCCGGATGCAAAGCTTCTGGAAAGCGACCACGCGCTGTCGTTCCCTGATGTTCTCCCCTACCGGACTTTGACATGAATGGGTATAAATTTAGATATGCGTGCCTTCAATGAGGTAGAAAGGATACACCAGATTATTTCTGACATTGGTGGCCTCGATGGTATAATCTACCTCGATAAGAAGACGTCCTTCCAACACCTGAGAGGCGTCAATCCGTACGGCATTGACCACCACACGAGGTTCATTTAATCGAATGGTTGTTTTTAGGTCTTCTGCAAGCGCATTGAGTACATCCGCTCTGGCTGAACTGAATACCTGCTCGTCGAGCGTGCTGCCGTAATTCAGTCGCATCATGCGCTCACCGCGTCGGGTAGTCAAAAAGATGATAAGGCTTTGGCGAATATCCTCCTCATTCTCTACCATTTCAAGCGATCCGGAGGTTTTGTTGAATGTAGGCGGAAACGACCACCCCCGACCTAAAAAGGATTTTTCCTCTTCCATGGATATTTAGCCTCCTATTAAAACGGTGGGCAAGCCCAATGCAATACTTCCCCCGTGTGCCGTAGTATCGCCCATGCGAGCAGCGGGTTTTCCACAAATCAAAACCGTGGAGGAACCCTTGACGATCGAATCGGGTGGCCCCACACATATGGCGGTGTCACCTACCACCGCAGCCGGCATATTTCCAATCAACACAGTCGCTGCTCCCGGCCCAACAATCGGACCCCCTACGTGTGGAATAGGCGGCACCGCTGGTGTCTGCATGGGACACGTATGCAAATCTGTAATTCTTGCTGCAGGTGGCATATTTTTTCTTTTTCAGTTAATCATCACAATTGCGCCCTTTACAGTAACCTGACCGCTGGCCGTCAGTTCAGCCTGTGCCGCCCCGTTACCGGAAAACTTCACCTGGGCTTTGGCATTGACGTTCAATCCTTTGATATTCACATCACCTCCAGAAACTGCAATATCCAATCCCGTAGCGGCATTGATGGCAATTTTAGCACCTCCTGTAATCTTGACATCCTTGGCCGCATTGATGACAATACCGTCGCTCGAAGTCACAATTTTATTGCCATTTTGATCTTTTAAAGTGATGCCCTTGTCTTCATCGCTGAGCACGATGGAGTTTCCTCCTGGTGTCGCAAGGGTCAGAACCTTTTTTTCATCGTCGAATTCAATTTTTACTTTTTGGGTGGAAAGTATGGCTTTAATGTTGTTATCCGATGAAAAAGGCTTGTACGGCTGATTGGTTTTGTCAAAAAGGGAGCCCAATATTACGGGAAAACGAGGGTCATTCCGTATAAAACCCACAGCAACCTCGGTTCCTACCTCGGGAATAAAATAACTGCCAACGCCAGACCCGGTGAAAAACTGAGTCAGCCTTGCCCAGATGAGATCCGTGGATTTAAAAAGTCCTTTGATTTCCACCTGAATGCGAAGCTCTGAAGCCGGGTCGGCATCAATTTTTTTCACAGTGCCGATATGGATGCCATGGGCGGCATTTACAAGAGGATTAGCGCCCATTAAGGCGTCTTCTGCCCCTAGATTCCTGGGTAGGCCGAAATCCACCCTGGTGGAAAACACGCCGTCATCGAGGCGATGTTCTACGCCGGCCACATACACCTTTCCGTTAAACCGCGCACCAAGCCCTTTGAGTTCTACCACCGAGCCTACCTCGACACTCCCCACTCCCTGGAAAGTGACATGCCCGCGCACCCGCTGTAGCCGGGAAAAAATCAAAGCGGCATCTGCAATATTTTTCAGCTCCGCAGCGGTATTGATGGGAGGATATTTGAATTCCCAACTATCGAGCCCCGCCTTTGGAGCAAGGGTAAGCCCGGTAAGATTACCCGCAGGGTTTGCGCCGGCAGGTTCTGCACTCTGGCCATTAACCGCTTCGTTTTTGTAGGGATCCCAGGAAGAAGCTTTCACTTCTTTGATTTGAGAGGCTGCATCAATTTCTCCCTCAAAACTGATGATATGACTTCCGTACTCCAGGTCGAGTGCAGCAGTGCCCGCTGCATCGAGCTTTTTCACAGATACCTTTCCGTCGGAATTAATCACCACCATACCACTGGCCGTGGCCCTTCGAACCACAAAATCCCAATCAGTTTCGTCGTATTGAATCATTACCGGATGCTCCAGGGTAGTGGCATCCACATCGCCGGTGACACCTGCAGCTGATATTACACTGGTGAGCAAATCGCTGTCTTTCTTTTTTTCAAAGAATGCGTATTGAGTGCCTAAGGTCATTTTATAGGCTTTATCCGCGCACTCCAGAACGAGCTGACTTCTGGTGCTGTCCTGAGAAAACCCTCTTTTTATGGAAATAGCATGTCGGAGGATAATACCCTTGAACACCAACGTATGGTTTTGATTAAACCCCAGGCTGATTTCCACATCTGTACCTGGGGCGAACTTGGTAGCCTCACTTTCTTCAAAGGTGTGCATAAACTCATTGCCCCCCAGAAGGCGAATTTCAGCTCTGGCGATTTTCTGAATCATTTTTTTCACCTGGATGGACAATACCTGATAGGTACTTTCCAGCTCACTGCCCTGAATTTTAAGGGTAAACCCCGGCAGCTGATTGTTTTGGGTGGTCGGCGTGGTACCTGGCATTTTGTTATTTTTCCAAAGGTGGAAACCGCAATACCTGTCCGGGTCTTAGCCGCCTAAAAGACGACAATCCGTTTTCCC
>CAYTNI010000297.1:0-4328 GCA_964439115.1 uncultured Saprospiraceae bacterium | reverse complement strand
CCTTCGCGACGTCATCCTGTACTGGGTAGATGCCGGGGTGGAAATATTCAGGGTGGCTGATCCGCATACCAAGCCCTTTGCCTTTTGGGAATGGGTAATCAATGAAGTGCATACTCGAAATCCGGACGTTATTTTTCTTTCCAAGGCTTTTACAAGACCTAAAGTCATGGCGGCTTTGGCCAAACTCGGATTTACTCAATCTTACACCTACTTCACCTGGCGCAACAACCGCAAGGAGATGGAGGAATACCTCACCGAGTTGTGCCAAACTGAGTTGCGGGACTATTTCAGACCCAACTTTTGGCCCAACACCCCCGATATTTTACCCTACCACCTGATGGATGCCGGCCCCAATGTATTTACCCTTAGACTCCTGCTCGCCGCTACCCTTTCTGCCAATTACGGCGTTTATGGACCCGCTTATGAATTCATGGAGAACACCGGCAATTTAAACGGGAAAGAAGAATACCTAAATGCTGAACAATTCGAACTGAGGCATTACGACTGGTCGGCGCGCAACCGCATCACCGACACGATGACCACCATCAATCGCATTCGAAGGGAAAATCCGGCATTGCAGCGCACGTTCAACCTCACTTTTACCCGCACCGACAATGACATGCTGATGAGTTATCTCAAAATCAGCCCCGACGGTCAAAATATCATCTGGTGCATCGCCAATTTCGATATTCACTACACACAGTCGGGTTACGTGGAAGTGCCCAGAAAATTATTGGGCCTCCAAAGCCGAATCAACCTGAAAGTTACTGACCTGCTCACCGGTGAAGTCTATCATTGGTTCAATGACTGGAATTTTGTGGAGCTCAATCCGGCAAAACAGGCGATGCATATTTTCCTGGTTTCCCTGTGAGTGCGCTCAATTTGGAGTTTTTGTGTGAGAATAAGGCAAGCTAAAAAGCAATGTTGCGGATTTTTAGGCTTGCTGTTTTGGTTTTTTTCTAATTTTAGCCGTTCAACCAAATTGGTTATTGATCGAAAAAGCAAACTGTCTATGAAATATGTCGCTACACTGGGGTTTTTGCTCCTCTTTTCAGGCCTGAGCACGGCCATTTGGGCTCAGTCAACCTCCTGCGAATACACCCTTGAAATGTTTGATTCCTTCGGCGATGGATGGAATGGTGCCAACCTCACCGTGAATGTCGGCGGCCAATCCACCAATTATACGGTGAATGCTACCGACAACGACGGTTTCTCCCGAACTGTAACGCTGATTGTTACCGGAGGGCAAACCATCACCCTGACTTACGCACCAGGTGTATTTGAAAATGAAGTGACCTACACTTTAAGGGATTCTGACGGGAACATCGTTTTCAGCGACGGCCCCAACCCGGATATCGGACTGGTGTTTACCGGTGTCATCTCTTGCCCAAGCTGCCCTGCCGTTCCTGCAAGTAGCGTAGCCGCACTCGACGTTCGCGCATTTACTGCCAAGGTCGGTTGGGTTCCCTCTGATACCCTGGGCGTTTATGTCATTGAATACGACACCACGGGCTTTGCCCTTGGCACCGGAAGTACCATCCAGGCCATCGGAAACCAGGCAACCCTTACCGGACTTCAACAAAATACGGAATATCAATATTACCTCACTGTGCTTTGCGCCAATGGCGATACCAGCAACCGCGTAGGGCCCTTCAGTTTTAAAACCCTTTGGGCAAATGACGTCGGCGCCTCGGCGCTGGTAGCCCCCAAAACGGGTTGCGGTCTGAGCGCCAATGAAGAAATCCGTGTTCGTATCCGCAATTTTGGAGGAAACCCGCAATCCCTGATTCCTATCCGCTTTAGTGTCAACGGCCAGATTGCCCCCGTAAACATTCCGATTGACGGTTTTTATACCGGCGTACTCGGCAAAGACAGTTCGGACGTTTTTCTCTTTGACCTGCGATGGGATTTTTCAGAGCCAGGTGAATATACCGTTCAAATCTGGACAGACCTTCCTGCCGATAGCCTCCGCACCAATGATACCATCACCGTTACCGTGCTGAGTATCCCCGTGATCAATCAACTACCCTACCTCGAAGATTTTGAATCCTGGAACGGCGGCTGGAAAGTAGGCACAGCCAGCGTGAACTCCACCTGGCAATTCGGAGAGCCTTCCGCACCACTGCTCAATGCCGCCGCTTCAGGCGCCAACGCCTGGGTGACCAACCTGAGCGGGTTCTACAACAACTCCGAATTTTCCTTCCTCGAATCTCCCTGCATTGATTTTTCCAACCTTACGGAAGACCCGCGACTGTTGTTCTCCCTTTGGTTTGACGGAGAAGCATGCTGCGACGAGGGATGGGTGGAATCCAGCATTGACGGCGGTGAAACCTGGACCAAGGTCGGCACTTCAGGTACCGGCCTCAACTGGTACAACGACGCCACAAACCAATGGTGGGATGGCAATGGCGGTTTCACCGGATGGGTGTCCGCATTCAATACCCTGACCGGCACCGCAGGTCAGGAAGATGTTCGCATCCGCTTTGTATTCTCCTCCGATGGATCCGTCAACCGGGAAGGTATGGGCATTGACAATATCTTCATCGCAGAACCCGTAGAAAGAGACATTTTCAACCAGACCGCCGCTTATACTGCCGCCGCCGCCTGCGGTACGGAAACCGGTACTTTGCGGACAACACTGGTGAATCTCGGTACAACTCCTCAAACCGGCTTTAATGTTTCTTATTCAATCAACGGTGGCGCCCCGGTAGTGGAAAATGTAGGCACACTTAATATATTGCCCAACCAACAGGCCACCTATACCTTCACTACGCCATTGGAATTCACCCAAAATGGCACTTACGATATTCGAATCTGGTCGAGCCTGACGGATGACCTCGTACCCGGCAATGACACCACTTCCCTGAGCATCCAGGTTGACCTGGTGCCGATTATTTCATCCCTTCCCTACGGGAATGACTTTGAATCCGGAGCCGGTGGCTGGAAAGTTGGCCCCGGTAGCGTAGCATCAAGCTGGCAGTTTGGTCAGCCGGCAGCGCCCATGCTCAATGCAGCCGCCTCAGGCCAAAATGCCTGGGTGACCAACCTCACCGGCAATTACAACAACTCGGAACTCTCCTATCTCGTCTCTCCCTGTTTTGATTTCTCTTCCATCACCACCGATCCCCGCCTGAGCTTCTCCCTCTGGTATGACGGAGAAGCATGCTGCGATGAGGCCTGGGTAGAGCGCAGTATTGACGGCGGCCAGACCTGGGCCAAGGTAGGTACTTCCGGTACGGGCGTCAACTGGTATAATGATCCAGCCTCTCAGTGGTGGGACGGTACCGGCGGCTTTACCGGTTGGGTAACCGCTTTTAACATCCTTACAGGTACTGCAGGCCAGGCCAATGTGCGCATCCGTTTCGTTTTCTCCACGGATGGTTCCGTGACCAGGGAGGGCATGGGGGTTGACAATATCCGCATTGCCGTGCCGGCAGCCACAGATGTGTCCAACTCCTCCAGCGCTTATACCCTCACCGGCTCCTGTGGCATTGAAACCGGCACACTCCTCATGACCATCCTAAATCTGGGCAGTGCGGCCCAAAGCAACTTTGACGTCTCTTACTCCGTCAATGGAGGCCCGGCAGTAACCGCCAACGTCGGCAATCTCAATATCCTGCCCAATCAGCAAGGGTTCTTCACCTTCCCCAATCCGCTGAGTTTCAACCAAAGCGGCAACTACCAGATCAGGGCATGGACCAACCTCACCAACGATGCCGATACCGCCAACGACACCCTGCAAATTACCGTCACCGCCAATGTGGCACCCATCGTGACCACTTTCCCTTACTTCACCGACTATGAAACCGGTGAGGATGGCTGGAGTGTGGCTACAAACAGCGCCAATTCAAGCTGGGAATTCGGCGAACCGGAAGGTACACTCATTAACACCGCCGCGAGCGGCATCAACGCATGGGTCACCAACCTCGAAGGCGACTACAACAACTCTGAACTCTCCTACATCGTCTCGCCCTGCTTCAACTTTAGCACCTTCACTGCTGATCCGCGTCTCAGCTTCTCCCTCTTCTTCGACACCGAAAACAATAATGACAGGGGTTGGGTAGAGAGAAGCCTCGATGGTGGTATCACCTGGACAAAAGTAGGCACCGCCAATACCGGCCAAAACTGGTATAATAACGCTGCCAGCCAATGGTGGACCGGCACAGGAGGGTTTACCGGATGGGTAACTGCATCCAATATCCTCACCGGCACCGCAGGACAACAAAATGTGCGCATCCGCTTTGTATTTTCATCCAGCGCAGCAGTGGTCAGAGAAGGTATGGCCATTGATGATGTACTTATCAGTGCACCAGCCGTACTCGACGTAT
>CAYTNI010000296.1:0-4349 GCA_964439115.1 uncultured Saprospiraceae bacterium | reverse complement strand
AAATTTATAAACTCAACTCCAAGAATGTTCTTCGGTTAAGCCCATTCCCTTCAATAGGTTCCCTTCTCTTGTAAGTATATATAGAAAGTATTCAGGGAATCTCCGTAAATCAGATCTGGTACGCGACTCCAAAGAATCCCAATTTCCTCTACATTTATTTACCTTTCAAAACATCAATGCACATGCGCCCTTCCTGCTCCGCGAGGCACCCGTATGCGTTCAATCATTTCCTGGACTTTCAATGGTGGTGCCGGTGTTAATCTGGATACCACCACAGTGACTATCAGATTGACGACCATGCCTATCGTGCCTATTCCTTCAGGTGAAATGCCAAACCACCAATTCTCCGGGGTATTCAAATCCTTGTGCATGAACTTGAAATGCAAGATATAAACTCCTGTGAATACCAGTCCGGTAATCATTCCGGAAACAGCGCCCGGCATGTTGGTTCGTTTGTCAAAAATACCCAGCAAAATCGCAGGGAAGAAAGACGCCGCAGCCAATCCAAAGGCAAACGCTACCACTTCCGCCACAAAACCCGGCGGATGAATACCCAAATAACCGGCCATGACCACGGCAAGGGTGGCCGCAATGCGCGCTGCCAACAATTCATTTTTTTCCGATATGGCAGGATGGATAGCATTTTTTAAAAGGTCATGGGAAATAGCAGAAGAAATAACCAGTAGCAAACCAGCAGCTGTGGAAAGTGCCGCTGCCAGTCCCCCGGCCGCTACAAGGCCAATGACCCAGTTGGGGAGACCTGAAATTTCCGGGTTGGCCAATACCATGATATCCCGATCCACCGTAAGCTCATTGGCGGATTCTTCTTTTACGTATTTGATCTGGCCATCCTTGTTTTTATCCTCAAATTTCAACAACCTGGCTTGCTCCCATTTTTGAAACCAGGCCGGCATGGCTGAATAGGGTTTACCGGATACTGTTTCAATCAGGTTGGTGCGTACAAATGCGGCAACTGCAGGTGCCGTAGTGTATAAAATTGCAATAAACAGCAATGCCCAGCCGGCTGATGAACGTGCGTCCCTAACCCTGGGCACAGTAAAAAATCGAACAATAACGTGGGGCAAACCTGCGGTACCAATCATCAGCGCTGCCGTAATGGCAAATACGTCCATCCTGGATTTTGTACCTTCAGTGTAGGGCGCAAACCCCAGTTCAGCATGTAAACCATCGAGCTTGTCTAACAGGTAAGTTCCATCTGGGGTGGTACCGCCCAACCCCAACTGCGGAATAGGGTTCCCCGTCATGGTAAAGGAGATAAAAATCGCCGGTACCATATAGGCGAAAATCAAGACCACATATTGCGCTACCTGCGTGTAGGTGATGCCTTTCATGCCGCCCAATACCGAGTAAAATAGCACAATGACCATGCCAATAATGACTCCCGTGGTAATGTCCACTTCCAAAAAGCGCGAAAAAACAATGCCCACTCCGCGCATTTGTCCTGCCACATACGTAAAGGACACGAAAAGTGCACAAATGACCGCTACAATCCGTGCTGTCTGAGAATAGTATCGCTCCCCAATAAAATCGGGAACGGTAAATCTGCCAAATTTCCTCAAATAGGGAGCCAACAACAGGGCCAGCAATACATAACCACCCGTCCATCCCATGAGATATACCGATCCATCGTATCCCATAAAGGATATCAGCCCGGCCATGGATATAAAAGATGCTGCCGACATCCAGTCGGCCGCAGTGGCCATCCCGTTTGCCAAAGGGTGCACGCCTCCACCGGCGATATAAAATTCTTTGGTGGAAGACGCCCTTGACCAGATGGCAATTCCAATATATAGGGCAAATGACAGACCCACGATGATGAAAGTCCAGATTTGAACGCTCATAATATTATACTTCAAGTGATTGGTTGGCTTTTTATTCGTGTACGTCGTACTTTTTATCCAAACGGTTCCTCAGTCGAACGTACACCACAATCAATAATAAAAAGGCGTAAATAGAGCCTTGCTGGGCAAACCAGAATCCCAGTTTGAATCCACCTAGTCTAATCGTATTTAACGTTTCGGCAAAGAGGATGCCTGCCCCGTAGGAAACCATGAACCATACCCCCAGCAATATGAGCAGATAACTCAGGTTTTCTCTCCAGTACTTTTTTAAGTCTTTGTTTTCCATTACCAAGTGATTTTGGTGTGGTTAAAAGGTATTTATCAATATTACAAAACTGGTTTGGGCAACCCCTAAATTTCAAAATCTGTAAAAATTCCTTTTGCCTGTAGCAATAAACGGCTTACGGATACCCCTTTTTGTCCACATCGCCCTCTTTTAAAACCCTTTGGATTGCGAAAAATTGGTTGGCTAAGTCGGGAAACCCTACAAATCCGGCGGAATGATATTCCTGAAGTGCCCGTTCAACTTCGCCTTCCTGCGAAGTTCTTCCGTTTCGCGAACCACAGGGAGCATGCGTTCGAGGTGCTCAATTAGGTAGCTTCTGCGATTATTCTCATCCAAAATGCACAGTAATTCATATTCCTGCTGCAGGGAAAGACCCACATAATGACCTACATCATAAGAAATGAAGCTGTCGGGGTCTGTTGGCAATTCTTTATCAATGTTCAACAGGTGAAACAGTGACCGCACCATGCTCAGCAGATGACCTCCGAGCCTCCGATCTCCATCCAGGCTGTGCTCCAAAGGGCTTACCTCACCCGCAGGATATAATTTTCCGGGTGCCTGCCGGTAAAATTCATCCACTATGAAAATGCCCAAGCCTCGGGTTCGCACATCTAATTCGCCATTTTCATAGCGCTTTTCTACCTTAATCAGCGCCATTTCCACACCGAGTTCTCCTGATTGACCATCCAAAAATGGAGGTATCCCAAAGGTGATTTCATCTTCCACGCATTCCTGCATGAGTTGCTTGTAGCGAGGCTCAAATATGTGGAGATTCAGAAATTCACCGGGAAACACCACAAGCTGAAGGGGAAATAATGGAAGCATCTGAATTTTTTAGGAAAAAACCAATCCCCAAAAATAAAAAAATATTAACTTGCTCGTTATATTCATACGGATATCTCTCCCTGCATTCATCCTGAAAATCCCTTTACTATGCCTGTAAACCTCGCCCGATTCGCTGCACTCTCATGCAGCCTTGCTATTGCTTTTTCCAGTCTGCTCATCTCCGGATGCAGGCCCGTCGAAAGAATCGGTATCCCTTCTAATACAGAACAATATGGCGCCTATGTCCACGCTTTTACGGCTGGTATGATCTCACGGGTGGCTCCCGTGAAAGTTCGGTTCGCTATTCCCGCTGTGGAGTCCTCATCCGTTGGAAAACCCGCCAGAGACGGCCTGCTGGAAATGGCCCCTTCTATTGGTGGTAAGGCTTTTTGGGAAGACGAACAAACTCTTGTTTTTCAACCCGAAAAACCTCTACCTTCTAATACAGCTTTTACCGCAACCGTCGCACTAAACCGGGTGTTCAGCGGAGTTCCTTCCTCGCTTGAATCTTTCAGTTTTGGCTTCCGCTCCCGCGAACAAACCTTTTCTGTAGAAGCAGACGGCATTTCCGCAGTCGGGAATACCAATCCCGCCCGGCAGCAGGTCTCCGGTGTGCTAACCACAGCCGACGTCGCCGCTCCGGAAGCCTTCTCCAAAATTCTTACCGCCCGCCAAAAGGGTAAAGATTTGCCCATCCAATGGACGCACAGTGAGGACCAAACTACCCACTTCTTCAGAGTAGAGGAGGTGGAGCGCAGCCAAAAGCCTTCCGAACTGGAACTCTCCTGGTCGGGTAAGCCTCTTGACATTGCCCTGAAAGGCTCAAAGATGCTCGAGATACCCGCAATCGGCGATTTTAAAGTGCTTCAGGCTCGGGTAGTACAAGGTACAGATCCATATCTGATGCTTCATTTTTCAGATCCCATCCTCAGTACACAACAATTGGACGGACTGATCAGACTTGACGGATTCTCCGGAGTTTGCCGCTATATCATCCACGGCAATCAGGTGCGCGTCTATCCGGCAGGAATGCTCAGCGGTCAGTATTCGGTGCAGATTGCCACCGGAATCAAAAATGCATACGGCCAAACCATGGCGAAGCCCGGACTGTGGAGGGTCGAATTCGAAAACCCACAGCCCGCAGTGCGCCTGGTCGGAAACGGGGTTATCCTACCTGGTGCAGAATCCATCCCCTTTCCTTTTGAATCCATTGGTCTGAAGGCTGTTGAAGTGGAAGTATTCAAAATTTATCATAACAATGTACTCTTGTTTCTCCAAAATAATGCGCTTGGACAGAGCGATTCCTATGACCTTTATCGCGTCGGTAGGGTAATCATGCGCAAAAAAATTCCGCTCGATGTCCCTGAAAAACAAAG
>CAYTNI010000295.1:0-4395 GCA_964439115.1 uncultured Saprospiraceae bacterium | reverse complement strand
TGCGCCAGTCCATCAACTCAGTGACCAGCTCAATGATATCATCTTTTTGCGCCGTGAAGAGATCCGTTTCCATGAATTCTTCCACGCTAAGCCTGGATGGGCGATAATCGTCAAGGTCAGCTAATTCAGGCATTTTCCATTGATGTATAGGTATATCTTTCCATTGATTATTTACGATGGCGGCGGTCATTACTGTAAGTGCTTCATCCCGACTGCATTCTTTGGTGAGTTTGGTAAAGGTGCGCAATTGCCAGCGTGCTCCGTTCATGTGATTTTGGGCGCGTTCTTCAATGATGCCCAGGTATTTGTCAATATCTTTTTTGACGACACCACGCATTTCAAGGCCCTTTTTGGCCATCGGCAGTAATTCGTGTAGTACAAGGTCACAAGCGCTGATTTTCTTATCGTTGAACCAGTTAAAATTGGAATCAATACCAAATTGAGCGGCTTTCATGAAGTTGTCTCTAACATCCTCCCAGGATACCCTGTCTCGGATATCCTTGTATTCGTGCCCCATCCCAATCATGGCACCAAGCCAAAATGCAGCATTGGCAGCCGCATCGGTAGTGGTCGGGCCTGCTGGAAGTACGCGGTTTTCGATTCGAAGGTGCGGCTTGCCGTTATCACTAATACCATAGCAAGGGCGGTTCCACCGATAAACGGTAGAGTTGTGCACTTGCAAGGCCCGTAACTTTGGCACTTTGCCTTCCCGAATCAAGGCGATGGAATCCTCTACGTCATCTCCCGCAAGCAGTACTCGAAAACGGGCTATATCTTCACGGTATATTTCCAAAAGGCTTTTGTCGAGCCAGCCGGTGCCGAAACTTACCCTCGGACTGCGCTCCCTCATGTGGTCGTGCGTGGTGCGGATATCCAAAGCCTGCTGAAAAAGCGCTATTCGGCTCTCATGCCAAAGGCGCTTGCCAAATACTATGGGCGAATTCGCAGAAATAGCCATTACCGGTGCAGCAAGTGCCTGAGCCATATTGTACATAGGCACAAAAATTTCGGGAGACACTTGCAAGTGCACCTGAAAGCTGGTATTGCAGGCTTCCATGAGGGGCGAGTCGTGTTTGACCAGAATCTCATCAATACCGCTGAGTCGAAGTTCGTATGCAGAGCCGAGCATCTGTCGGTTAATGGCCTCCATAAGCGCCTTGTAGCGCTGATTAGGTGTAAGATTGCGCAGATCCAGATCTGGTTTGCGCAAGGTGGGCAAAATTCCGGTAAGACAGATTTCTGCATTGAACGCCTTGAGTACTTCGCGAATCTTGTCCAAATAGCCACGGTTTTCTTTGTCGAGATCACTCAGACAGGTACCGGTAAAAAGCCGAGGAGTAAGGTTGGTTTCCAGATTAAATTGCGCCAGCTCGGTACCCACCCAAGGGTAGTCCTTCATGTGCGAAAGCGCCTCCATATTGATGCAAAGTGGCTTAAAGGTTCTGGAATCTACAATAACCATTTCCTGCTCCGCACCTATGCGTATGGGTTCTTTTTCAAACCAGTCGTTATCGAGCATATATTCGAATGCTTCCACATCGCGCAACAAATTGCGCACGAAGCGCTCCATACCCGCTCCTTCCTGAACGATAGAAACTTTTTGCTCACCCATCTGGTTACTTCTTGTCTGTATTGTGCTTTTTGGATTTCACAGCTTAAAATTAGCAAATTCTATGTTCTAAACTCTTTTCATAACAATTTTTTTGTAAAATTCCACCACAATTCAATAATACAGGTTTGCGTTATACAGCCATGCGTACAGCAAAAATCTTATTCATTTTGTCCATTTTGGCCTTTGGTTGCCAGGAAGATAACGGAGAACGCATTTTTGAAATGTTCTATCCCGAGATTTTCTTCGAAATTCCTGCCGGCCTTAACTCCAATTTCCAGCAGGTATTCGAAATCCCCTTGGTAGCTACAGATATCGAAGATTATCTCGTAGCTAACCAGACCGATACCGCTCTTATCAGAGCCATCCTGCCCTTCTCTGCCCGACTTACTTCACTTGATGGAAGTGCTTTCGACTACGAATTTGTGGAAGCAGTATCCATAAGAATTTGCGACCCTGTAAAACCATCCTGCTTTGATGGGGAGGAGGTTTTCTACATTGATAATCTTCGCGGAAGGGGCCGACAGGATATCAGGCTTATCCCCGGATTGCGGAATGCCAGGCGCGATCTCATCCGGCCATTCTTTCGGCTTGAGGTCGTGTTCGCTTTCGCTTTTCCTACCCCTTATTCGGTACGTTCAAGGCTTCAATTGAGTTTTGAAGCACTTAAATAAGCACAGGATGATTGTGCACCACCTTTAATTGCTGTTCCAACATGCCTATTCGAACTGGAGCAACCCCCAAATATTCCCCGTCGGCTTCCACATGCAGAGGACTTTCTTCCAGGCCATCAACCTCGATCTTACTGACCTGGTGAAGGGTTACCTTGGGATGACCTCCTATTTGCCCGGTATAAAAGCGCCAGGTGTTTAGTAATACCCCCAACTTACTCAATGCCCCGGCTACGGTGAGCGCCAGCTTACCGTCAGTAGAATCTGCGTGGGGAGTGAGTTGCATACCACCTCCTGAATAGCGACATATCCCCGCATTGACGGTGTAAAACTTCCCTGTAACCACCTGCCCATCAAAACGAATGACCATGTTGCTGAGGCGATACCTGAACAAACCCCAAAATACCAGAGCAAGGTAAAAAAAGCGACTCCCTGAAAATTGCCTGAAATGACTAGAAATGAACCCAATATAGCCGTCGTATGCCAGTCCGGCGACATTGGCAAAACAAACGCTTTCCTTTTTCCCCGCTCGCGTAAATTCCACTACCCCAATATCCTGTTGCTGCGTTTCATCTCGGCGCACCATGTCAAGCCATAATTGCCATTGTTTGGGTATTTGGTATTGACGAGCCCAGTCATTGCCGGTACCAATTGGAAATATGGTGTATGTTATCTCACTAAGATTAACCAATTGCTGCGAAACCAGTCCATTGATCACCTCAAAGTTGGTGCCGTCACCACCCACTGCTGCCAGCTTGCGATATCCTCGCCGAAGCCCCGCTGCCACACATTGACCTTCCTGTCCCGGGCCACCGGTAAAGCTGTAATCCAACAGCAGTCCATGCGCCCTCAGCTTTTCGGCGATTTGTGGCCATCGGCGGGCAGCAAGCCCTTTCGACGCATGAGGATTAACAATAAAGAACCAGCCTTCCATCAAATAATAGTTTCTCTTTCCAGCCCGAAGCATAATCGCACTGACTGGTTTTTCCTAATTTTGCGCCAAAATTCGCTATTCATAGACTAATAGCAGCCATAAATCCAAAAAATCCCGCTGCATTAAAAATTCATAACTTTTTTTGAGCTTAAAATCAACCGACGTCATGACGCCCAATATCCTGGAATTACATCGAGTGCTTAAAACCTACGGTAATTACAAAGCCGTGAATGAGGTCAGCTTTGAAGTGCCTCGAGGTAGCATTTTTGGCCTTTTGGGCCCCAATGGAGCCGGAAAAACCTCCCTGATTCGAATCATTACCACCATCACCAGGGCTGATGCCGGGTCTGTAACACTTGATGGAGAACTCCTTCACAGCCGCCATCCGGAAGTGATTGGTTACATGCCGGAAGAACGAGGCCTTTATAAAAAGATGAAGGTGTCAGAGCACTTGCTCTATCTAGCCCGCTTGAAAGGAATGAGTAAGGCGGATGCTCAAAAGGCTCTCGATGGCTGGTATGAAAAACTCGGTATTACCGAATGGCGACACAAGAAAGTAGAGGAACTCTCTAAAGGCATGCAGCAAAAAATCCAATTCATAGCGACCGTGCTGCATAAGCCCCGACTCCTTATTTTGGACGAGCCCTTTTCCGGCTTGGACCCCATCAACTCTAATTTGATTAAAGATGAAATAGAGTTGCTTCGCGCCAGCGGAGTAACCATCTTGTTCTCCACCCACCGCATGGAACAAGTAGAGGAAATATGCGAACGCATCGTACTCATCAATAAGGGGAGCGTAATTCTGGAGGGCAATGTTAAAAATATCAAGCAGGAAATGAAAGCCAATCTTTTCAAGATTGATTTCAATGGGGAAACTCCCGTAGAGCTGCCTGCCCGAATGGCTGTAGTGGATCAGACCCCAGGAAGCGTGACCATTCAAATGCCGCAAGGCGAATCACCCAACACCATTTTATCCTATTTCATCCAGAAAGGCGCTGAAATTCAGGGGTTTCAAGAAATTCTGCCCTCTCTCAATGAAATTTTCATCCGTCGTGTAGGCGAATCAAATCTGTCAGAAGCATGAAAAAACTGGGCATTATCATTACCCGCGAATATTTGAGCCGGGTTACTAAACGGTCTTTTATCCTTGCTACCTTGTTGACCCCACTGGCATTTGGCCT
>CAYTNI010000294.1:0-4395 GCA_964439115.1 uncultured Saprospiraceae bacterium | reverse complement strand
CCAATTGTGTACAGCAGTCATTCCCCGGGGCAACTATCGAACTGATTTACCGGGACGAGGATGGCGATTTTGATGTATATATCCTCTACCAGGGTTTTATCTATGAGCTGGACTTCGACCACCACTCATCCGGCGGCAATCCCGGGAATCCTTCCGGCCCATCCAACCCAGGTCTTTGCGCCATTGAACAGGAAGGTCAGTATCAGCCCCTGGAAATCAACAATCTGTCCAACAGCATCAGAGAGTATCTAAATGCCAACTTCCCGGGGCAAAATCCGGCACTCATCCTCCGGGAACTGGACGACAACGACACCGAAATCTACCTCCTGGAAAACCAACGCTGGCGCTCCCTGGAATTCGAAGGCAATAACCTGGTGCGCAACCAGATTGAAGGCGACTTCGTAGCACAAACCCCCGATTGGATTACCAATTGTGTACAGCAGTCATTCCCCGGGGCAACTATCGAACTGATTTACCGGGAAAATGATGGCGACTATACCATCTATGTACGCACCGGGTCAATAATCAGAGAAATAACTTTGGAGGTGTAATTACCCCCCGGGATAAACCGCCCTAACCAAAAATTATAATTACTAAATGCAAACCATTAAAACCAAAATGAACATGTTCACGAAGCGTATTTTAATCCCTTTTTTCTTGTTTTTTGCAGTTTTTCAAATCAATTTAAAAGCTCAGGAAAGCACGGAGGCCAAAACCATTTTTGGAAATGATGCTCCTTTAGAGATGAGAGACCTTGGCTTTTTAATTGCGCCATCCATTGGTATCACTCAAATGGACGGAAGTAGCGCCGCTATTTTCAACCTGCGCAGCGGTCTGAATTTGAGAGACAAATTATCCATTGGTGGCTACTTCAGTGTGTCGATGAATGAAATCAGACCTGAAAGCGAGACGCTTACAGATGTTTATTTGGACTATTGGACTGCCGGAGGATTCGTAGAATATACTTTGTTGTCCAAGAATATTTTCCATCTGACTTTTCCTTTATACCTGGGATATGGTGAAGTGGAAATGGACAATGAAAGAGGTTCGGCAGGCCTTGGAGAAGCCAATTTCTTCCAGGTCGAACCCTCTGCCCTCCTGGAATTGAACTTACACAAATATGTGCGATTAAATTTCGGTGCAGGGTATCGCCTGGTGAGTGAAATGAACTACCGCAATTTCAACCAGTCGGATATTTCCGGGCTTACCGGCTATCTGGGGCTTAAATTTGGCCTGTTCAGGTGATTTTGAATGTAGCAAAATGAAGCGTACCAATTGCAGGTTGGACAATATCCGCTCTTGTAAAGAATTTAGGGTGATTAACGCTCAAAAGGGCGGGTATCCCATTTATAAACCAAGGGATTTTTTTAACCCGAAAAGGGAGGATTTACCACCTGCATCTTGAGCGGTTAGGGGAGATATGGAAGCACGAAACTTATATGTCCATGTCTCCCCTTACCGTTTCATGGTCGCCGAATAAACGCTATGGCAATAAAGACAACTACGCTCTAAAACCTTTCCCTTTTTTGAACCAAAAAGCGCTTGTTCGAAAAGGGTCTTTCGCAACCCGATGCGGCCATTTTCCGAAATGGCCGATGCTGAGATATCTTATTCAATGGCTGAGCTCCTGTATTTTCCAAACCGCTTTCGCGTGTTTTGCGAGTGCTCTTTGCCGGGCCGCAACTTTATCCTCATTCCATGTTTCGTAATGCTCCGGAATGGCTCTGGTCAGCTCGCTGTTGGATTGCAGATAATAGGTTACTTTTTCCGTGTATGGTTTCTGGTCGGCATCCTTATTCAGTTTTTTTTCCAACAGGGTTAGGTTTCCTATCCTGTAAACGGACCGATTCATTTCTTCAGGGGAAAACTCCCCCCAATCAGCGGAAGAATGCTCAGGAAGGATATGCTCTACTGTAAACAGGTCACTTTCGGGATCTATTTCATTGCTGTATTGATACACTTCAATCCTTGATAAGATATATTTTACAATTTTATGGTTGCGAGTAGTGTTTCTAAATTCCTTTGTGGAAAAGTCATTTTCAAAATTCAGGTCACTGACATAAATGCCTTCAAAGTCAGCGGCAGTAAAATTTTTGCCGGCAGCCAACTGCAGAGCAATTGAATTATATACATCTTCCTGGGCGTTGGGATTCAGGCCTCCAATGATGTTGTAGCGGAAGGAAATTACGGAACATATCCTGACGATTTTCTTAAACCCTTCCCAATCAAGGCATTTAAGTGCGGCAAGGAAAAGGGAGTTAGTTTGCTTGATTTGAAAAAGTTTTAACTCCTTTAAGTATTTCCTGATTTCCGGCTTATCCCGCCAATATTCATCCTCCGGATTTTGAACGGCCAGGTAAACATCCGCTGTGTCGTTGAGATTCCTGATCAATTCAAAAACCTGACTCTTGGTTTTAATACTGTTTTTTATCGTTTTAAAAAGATTTTTCCTGCCAACTGATTTATTGAAACTGTTCCAGTAGTACCTCAAATAATCTTCAAACTTTTGTTCGCCCAATTTTCCCACAATTTGACTCCAAATATTTTCCAGTTCCTCAATTTCCGAGTAGTGGGGTTTTGTTTCATCCACCACGGAAAATAAATGGTTTTTCAATAGGTCGGAAGAAGACAACTGAACACCTCTTGCATTAAGGGTTTCAAATACCTTGAACGCATTGAGCTGATCGGTGACTTCAATAACCGTAAAAAATAATTTGTCAACAATACCATACAAAAAAGCAGCCAATGCTTCACCGGTGGTAAACTCCTTTTTCAACCTTTCAAAATACCAATTGAAACACTCCCTCATGTGCTTTTCAGACGCATTGGTATTTCTCAATGGCAAATCTTTCAGAAGCACCACATATTGTTTGTAGTAATTATCGCTGTTTCTGTTGAGTTTCAGTTTATTGTTGGAGATTAAAGTGACTGGATCAATATAGCCGATGTAACTGTTCATCAGGCTGTCTTTGCGCTTGGAATTGTTTTCGGGGTCAATTCCCGAGTCTATTAATTCTTTCAGACTTTTTAGGGTCGCCAGGATTAACAGGCTCATGGTTGTCAGTCGTTGTTGCCCGTCAATGATTTGAAATTCCTTGTTATTGGAAGTCTGTAACACCAGATACCCCATGTAATGCTCGTTGTCCTCAAATGCCAAAAGTGCTTTGATATCCTGCCACAGATCATCCCATTGTTCGGCTTCCCAGTTGTAATCCCGCTGAAATTTGGGGATTTCATACCTCAGCCCATTACCCATCAATTGCCGATATGTTTTATTGGATGTACCCTGAATACCTTTCATAGTTGTCCTATTCGTTTTTATTTTATGGCTTTGACCAGCAGCGAAAAGAGCTTTCCACACAATTGTTTATCACCAATCTCATAAAGCACTTTGTCGCTCAGTGACAAGAGGGCTACACCTCGGAAATCGTATATACAAAGGATGGCAGAATGCTGAATATTGTTTTTGGTAATTCTTCCTAATACTCATTCCATTTTGCTCAAAATACACACATCAAATACCCTAAAAGGCATCAACACGGCGCAAAAGCAAGGGGCATCCCTTAACTGCGCACCATATACCCACTACTTTCTGTAGTCCTGTTGAATGGCGACTATTTGTGTCAAGTGTAGTGATTTTTCCATGAAAAGGTCTCCATCCAAGGAAGGGGCGAATGGATATTTTTCATTCTAAACAAAGCTCCGGATACTGTTAACGCTATAGAGATACCGAACGAAGTTCCGGCTCTCTGTGAACATTAACTTTCCTTCTTGATATTTTAATGCTTACAACCTCAAAGGCTATTGTTCATTGTCGCCGTCCAACAAAATCACCCGGCGCGAATAATAAACTGGTACGGAAGCAGACTAACCTCCACCTGAAAACGAGTATATCCCGCCTGCTTCAATTCTCCAATCACCTCATCCATGGAAACCTTGTGATCCGTAGGAGGACCCACCGGCACATCCGTTTTGAAAAAATCGATAATCACCAATTCGCCTTTCTTCCTAAGCCCCCTTTTGACCCTGGCAAAATATTCGGCGCGTTGCTCAATATGATGATAAGTATTGACCACCAGCACCATGTCCACCTCTCCATCCTGTAATGCCGGGCTATCGTAAGGGATTTTGCGAAGCTCAATATTTTGAAGATTTTGGGAGGTAATCCGATTCTTCAAAAAAGCCTGAAATTCATCGCTCACATCTGCCGCGATGACTTTGGCGCCCTTGTCAGCCAATTTTACCGAAAAATAGCCCGAGCCGGCACCGATATCCATGATGGTTTTGCCCTTGAGCGGCATGAGATAATCGAGCACTTTCTCCGGCTGCTGATAGGCATCCCTTTCCGGCGACTCAAACCGCTGTACGAGTTCTTCCACCGACGACCGATGCATG
>CAYTNI010000293.1:0-4400 GCA_964439115.1 uncultured Saprospiraceae bacterium | reverse complement strand
GCAGATTAATTTGTGTTAATCTGTGGGATTAATTTGTGTCCATCTGTGGATAGTCTTTTGTGCGAGGCTTTCTTCCGCAGATTATATCAGATCTTTTCCGGAATCTTGCTTGAAACAAGGGTCATTACCCTGTATTTAATGGCGACGTACGCCCCGGCCAGTAGCCCCAGCCCCCCAAGCAATACCGTGAGATCGTTAGCTCCACTGTTCAGGAGGCGCCATACCAGGCCATTAATAATCAGTTGTACGACAGCATATACCCCCGCTACCCATAAATGCGGCCACCCCAATTCATTCGCCAGGTACTGATACAAATGCGTGCGGTGCGCCCGAAAGATATTCTCCCGTTTCAGCAGGCGGTGCACGATGGTGAGGGCCGCATCCACCCCGTAGATCCCGAAGAAAAGGAGGTAGCTGAAATGGCCCGTTTCCCGGATCAACAGGATCATCAGGAAGGCCATGATAAAACCCAGGGATACGCTGCCCACATCCCCCGCAAAGGTGCGGGCTCGCTTGCGGGCATTGAAAAAAGCGAAAATGCTTAGTGCTATGAAGGATACATACAGCAAAGAAGGTTCTACGAAAGTACTCTCATTGAGCCAGACACAACTCCCCACAAAAACGAGCGCATAAAAGACAGTGATTCCATTGATCCCGTCCATGAAGTTGAAGGCGTTGATCCAGGCGCCGGCGAGGAGGAAGATGACCAGCCACCAAGCCCACGGGAGATTGAAAGCCTGCACTTCTACCAGCAGCAACCCCAAGCTAAAAAAATGTACCGGCAGCCGAACGCTCGGTGGCAGCGGCCGTAGATCATCCCGAAAGCTGATCAGGGCAATGAAAAAGAGGCCTGCCATGAAGTACGGATATTGCAGGCCCCAAAGGAAGAACCAGAGCAATATGGCCAGTGGGAAGATAATGCCCCCCCCGCGGATTGTGGGGTGTGTATGGGAGCTCCAGTGTTTTGGGATGTCAAGAATATTGTACCGGCTGGCCAACTTAAAGAAGAGGCGTTCAGCAAAGATCAATACAGCGGCAATAGTAGGGTACAATATGCAGGTTGGACTGTCAATTGCCAACATTAGGTTGAATACTCAATGCTCTGCTTTTTTTCTGCTTGATAAGCAAGGAAATGACCCGATCTTCATTTTCAATTTGTACCTAATCAAGCTGAAAGATCGAATCCAATTTGCTGAATATACGTGTAAAGTCAGTGTCTGTAAGGTTTGATCCGCTGGGTAGGCAAAGCCCCTGCTCGAAAAGCTCCTCACATACGCCGGAGCCATAGAACGTGGTTCCCTCGAACACCGGCTGCAGGTGCATGGGTTTCCAGAGGGGGCGGGCTTCGATATTATCTTTCTCCAGGGCCAGGCGGATCGCTTCCCGGTCGAGGCCCTTATTTCTGGCGGGATCGACCAGGATGCAGGTGAGCCAGCGGTTGCTGAACATGCCTTCCTGCTCTTCCTGAAACCGGATATCGAATCCCTGGTCGTTCCACTGCCCGAAGTAGTTCCGATAGCGCTCGAAATTGGTGCGTCGTTGTGCGATGCGCGTGGGCAGGACCTCCATCTGGCCACGGCCGATGCCGGCCAAAACATTGCTCAGGCGGTAATTGAAGCCCACCTCGCTGTGTTGGTAATGGGGGGCCGGATCCCGGGCCTGGGTGGCCAGAAAGCGCGCCTTTTGGATGAGAGCCTCGTCATTGCCCAGCAAGGCGCCGCCCCCGCTGGTGGTGATGATCTTGTTGCCGTTGAAACTCAGAGTGTTGAGGTCGCCCAAGTTGCCGCAGGGCGTGCCAAAATAGGAAGACCCGAGGGCCTCGGCGGCATCCTCAATAATTGGTACGCCATACTGGTCGGCCAGGGCGCGGATCTCCCGCATCCTGGCCGGCATGCCGTACAAGTGGACCGGAACGATGGCCTTGACCTGCTTCTCCTTTTGCAACGCACTTTCCAGCGCATCCGGGCACATATTCCAACTGCCCGCCTCCGAATCGATGAACACCGGTCGGGCTCCTTGGTAAGCGATCGGGTTGGCGGAGCCGGAGAAGGTCTTGCTCTGGCAAAGTACCGTATCCCCCCGCTCCACGCCCAGTAGGATCAGGGCCAGGTGAATCGCTGCCGTCCCGCTGGAAAGTGCTGCTGCATGACCGGCGCCGGTATAGCGGACCAGATCCGCTTCAAACCCATTGACGTGGGGGCCCAGCGGAGCGATCCAGTTGGTATCGAAGGCTTCCCGAACGTATCGCTGCTCGGTGTCGCCCATGTGTGGGGAGGAGAGCCAGATCTTGGGATTCATGTTTCTAATTTAGAAAAATGGATTTTGAAGGAGTTTGGAGAACGATAGAGAGTGAGAGAACAGGAGAGTGGGAGAGTGGGAGAGTGGGAGAACTAGGAGAAAGGGAGATAAATGGGCTCACCTTTTCACTAGACCCTCCAATTTTCCGGTTGATTTCTCATGTTTACCAACATTCCGATAATGTGGTCGTATTTCTGGTACAGGTGTCGCTGTTGTTCTTCCAGGACGTATTGGCATTCAAGGGCATAGTCGAGCCAAACCTGGGTTTCTGCCGCCTCTCCTTCAGAATCGCTGAGTTTATGCACAAAGGATTTAGGATACATTCGTTTCCGAAAGGCCTCAGCAATATTACTGGATACCGACCTTGAGGATCGCCGGATTTGATCGGTCAGGGAATACCTTTCCTCTATCGGAAACCCCTTGGATAAATGAAAGATCTCCATTCCACACTCAAATGAAAGTTGGAAAACCCTCAGATCCTTATGCGTTTTTATTCGAGGCATCAACATCTTAGTTCCTCCTATTCACCTCTTCTCTTATTCACTCCCTCTCCTATTCACCTCTTCTCCTATTCACTCCCTCTCCTATTCACTCCCTCTCCTTTTCACTCCCTCTCCTTTTCACCCATCCCATCCCCGCCCATTCATGCAGCAACGCAGCTGTCATCGACAACTTCCCGATCGAAGGACGAAAGTTGTAAAGCGGCCTATCTGGATCCCGTTTCACCCGGTGATTGGTGGGCGCCGGAATAGGTTCCAGACCTGCACGCCGGAACCAGGCCATGGCCCGGGGCATGTGTAGGGCGTCGGTGACCAGGATAAGCGATGTGGAATCTGGAAAGCGATTGGCGCAGGCCAGGGCTTCTTCGAACGTATATCCGGGTTGCGGGTTTTGTAGGGTGTCCTTAGGAGAAACACCGAGCAGTAGGGCCGTTTGCATGACGACATCGGCCTGCGAGGGCTGTCCGGGACGACCTTTACCGGAACCGACTAGTTTGCTATCCGGCAGTTGTTGGTAGAGGCGAATCCCTTCAATCAGGCGGCCGAGTGTTCGCTCTCCCAAGCGGTTATTGGGGGGTAGCGCAGAATCATTGGTGTGGCCAGCTCCGAGGATAACGATGATCGGTGCTGATGGCAGCGTATGCATATCGTCCAGTACCGCATAATGGTTTTCCCACTGCCGGCAAGCGAACACGGGGAGTGGCGAGATGGCCGTTATGAATAGCCAGATCGTCGCACTGATGATTGCCACTCTACTCCATCGAATTTTTCCGCTCCATTGCCACCAAATACTCAATAGCAGTAGTAGCAGAATCTGACTGACGGGGTTGAGCAAGAAGTAGGCGAGGGGACGCAAGGGGTTATAGATGGGAAGGCTGAAATTGGTTTAGAATTTCATGCCCTTGATACATGGGTCCATGGCCAGGACAAAGGGTCATCCCTTCCGTGAGTGTTTCTTTGATCAGACTTAAACTCTTTTCATTGGCAACTTTATCACCGCCCTTCAGCTTCGTCACCACGGGATGACCAGGAATGTAAGAGTCGCCAGTGAAAAATAGATCATCGATCAAAAACGATAAACAGCCGGGATTATGGCCTGGGGTTTCCAGAACCGAAACTTGGAGCTCTTCGGATATGGATAAATGATCGATGCCTTTTAAGTCACGTGTGTTATTACCTCTATAGGATATCGGGAGATCATGATAAAAGGAAAGGTTTAGTTTTGGAGAGGCCAAGCTCTCAATTGTATATGAACTCCCATAGATCGTGCAGTCGGGATAATCGGCCAATAACTCATTAATGTAAAAGATATGGTCGTAATGGGCATGGGTTAGCAGGAGGGCTTTGACCTGTTGAAAAGAGTTAAGGTGGCTTTTTAACCTTTCGTACTCTCCAATGTCAATAAGGATGACATCTTTTATCGCCTCATCATAAAGGAGATAAGTATTTGAGGTAAAGTCAGCATTTATAAATTGCTTGACCTGCATTTACCCTTCTGCAAAGAACTTAAGGATGTCTCCTACCGTTTTGAATTCCCTGATCTGTTCGCCTGTAAGCTTTTTCCCAAATTCTTCGTCACTCAGTACAATTAGGCTGAGTTTA
>CAYTNI010000292.1:4217-4430 GCA_964439115.1 uncultured Saprospiraceae bacterium | reverse complement strand
TGACGGCTGGGCAGTGGGTATCGTGGCCAATAACCGCGAAGTGATAAAAACCCCCAAAGGAGAAATGCAGTTTGGCGGAGTGATTTATTCCGATTCTGCAGATAAGGCGGCACGTTTCATCATGAACTGCAACCAGAAAAAAATACCCCTGGTTTTTTTCCACGATGTTACCGGTTTCATGGTCGGGTCCCGATCTGAACACGGTGGAATCAT
>CAYTNI010000292.1:0-4207 GCA_964439115.1 uncultured Saprospiraceae bacterium | reverse complement strand
CCTTTCACCAACCTGCTCACCCAGGGCATGGTGATCAAGGATGGAGCCAAGATGGTCAATGCTGTGGCAAATTCTACCGTTCCCAAGTTTAGCATTGTAGTCGGTAATTCTTTTGGAGCCGGCAATTATGCCATGTGCGGTAAAGCATACGACCCTCGTTTAATTTTTGCCTGGCCTTCTGCAAAGATCGCAGTAATGGGCGGCGAGCAGGCCGCAAAAACGCTGCTTCAAATCCAGACTGCAAGCCTGAAATCCAAGGGGCAGGAGCCTGACCCTAAGGAAGAAGAAAACATGCTGAAAGAAATTAAGGAAAAGTACGAGTCTCAAACAACGCCTTACTATGCGGCAGCCCGCCTCTGGGTAGATGATATCATTAATCCTTTGGACACCCGTAAAGCCATTTCCATGGGTATTGAAGCTGCCAACAATGCGCCCGTTGAAATGTTTAATGTGGGTGTATTTCAGGTTTAATTCAAAAGCTTTCAATAAATGATTGATTTTCAGAAACAAGAAAATAACAGCGCAGTGGCTGAAACAAATGCACCTTCCGGACAGTCCAACCCCACTCGTAAATGGCTGGCGCGTTTTGGCCTGGCAGGGTTCATGTTTTTTTTCATCAAAGGCCTGGTTTGGCTTGCCGTAATTTTTGGTGTTGGAAAATGTATTGTCTGAATTTGACAATAACTCCGATATTTGCGCCGCTTGAAAAAAGTCAAATAATACCATGAGCGACTTTTCCTTTATTTCCAATGCCCACCCGGCATTCATTGATGCACTTTATGCGCAGTTTCATCAAGATCCCGATTTGGTAGAATCTTCCTGGCGTCTTTTTTTTAGCGGATTCGATTACGCACAGGGGGCTACCAATGGCCAGATGAATGGCGCTCAGGCCTCAGCTTCAGATCTGCAAAATGAACTCAAGGTGCTGTCACTTATTGTGGCCTACCGAAACCGCGGCCATCTCGAGTCCACTACCAACCCTCTGAAGCCTCGCCGGGACAGAAAAGCATTTTTGCGCATTGAAGACTTTCAACTTTCGCAGGAGCTACTCGATCAACACTTTTTTGCAGGAAAGGAAATTGGGTTGCCTAATGCCACCTTACGAGAAATTGTCGAGAAGTTGCGCAGAATATATTGCGGTAATATCGGCTTTGAATTCCATCACATCCAGGACCGGGAAAAACGCCGTTGGCTTCGCGATTATATTGAAAAACATGCTCCCGAGCGCCAGTATGACATTCCAATGGAGAAAAAGCGCCGGATTCTGGAAAAACTAAACGGTGCAGTGGTGTTCGAGGAGTTTCTCCACACTAAATTTATCGGTCAAAAGCGATTTTCGCTCGAAGGTGGCGAAACAGCCATCGTAGCCCTGGATGGCATGATTAACAAGGCCTCCGCTGATAAGGTGGACGAGGTTGTCATAGGTATGGCTCATCGTGGAAGGCTTAATGTACTGGCCAACATCATGGGCAAAACCTATCGCCAAATTTTCACCGAATTTGAAGGAACAGCTTTACCCGATCAAAGTTTCGGAGATGGCGATGTAAAATACCACCTCGGCTTTTCCTCCCAAGTGGAGAATATCGAAGGACGGATTGTTCAGTTGAAGCTCGTTCCAAATCCCTCACATCTGGAATCCGTTAATCCGGTTGTTGAAGGCTTTTCCCGTGCCAAGGCCGATATTCTCTACGATAGCGATTTCGGCCGCGTTTTGCCCATCCTCATTCACGGCGACGCCTCCGTTGCCGGACAAGGGGTGGTGTACGAAACGCTCCAGATGAGCAAGCTCAAAGGATATCGCACAGGCGGTACACTTCACCTCGTCATCAACAACCAGGTAGGTTTTACTACCGACTGGGATGATGCCCGTAGCTCCACCTATTGTACCGGCGTGGCCGCTGTGGTCGGCGCTCCGGTATTTCACGTGAACGGCGATGACCCTGAAGCAGTACTTTTTGTCTCCGAACTTGCTGTGGCTTACCGCCAGGAATTTAAAGAGGATGTCTTCATAGATATGGTGTGTTATCGCAAGCATGGCCACAACGAAGGTGATGATCCTCAGTTTACCCAACCGGAGCTCTACAAAATTATCGAAAGTAAGTCCAACCCGCGAGTCCTGTATTCCAACACCTTGGTGGAACGCGGGGATCTGGAAAAAGAACTCGCGGATGAATTAGAACGGCAATTTTGGCAAATGTTGCAAAGCAGCCTGGATGAAAACCGGCAACAGCCTCTTCCTTATACCTACCAGGAGCCCGAACAGGCATGGCGAAGATTAAAAAAACAAACTACTTCCGAGGATTTTGCAGTTTCACCTGACACCGGCATTCCCCAAAAGTGGGTTGAACAATTGATACAGCACCTATTGGCTTTTCCTTCGAACTTCACGCCGCTGCCAAAAGTTAACCGCCTGCTCAAAGGCAAGCAAAAACTTGTAGAAGCCGGAACCCTCGACTGGGCCATGGCTGAGCTTCTTGCCTATGGAAGCATTCTTCTCGAAGGAAAAGACGTGCGTATTAGCGGTCAGGATGTCAAACGTGGCACCTTTTCGCACCGCCATGCAGTCATGCGCGATACCCAAACTTATGAGGAATTAAATCGCCTTGATGATATCGCTGAAGGGCAGGGCAAGTTTCGAATTTTTAACTCCCTACTTTCGGAGTTTGCCGTGTTAGGCTTCGAATATGGCTATTCACTCGCCAATCCGGATACGCTGGTGCTGTGGGAAGGACAGTTTGGCGATTTTTACAATGGGGCACAAACCATTGTAGATCAATATATCATGTCGGCAGAAAGCAAATGGCAGCGCATGAGTGGTTTAGTAATGCTCCTTCCTCATGGTTATGAAGGACAAGGCCCTGAACACTCCAGTGCACGTCTGGAGCGCTTCCTTCAGAATTGTGCAGAAAATAATGTAACGGTAGCCAATGTAACAACTCCTGCCAATTTCTTTCACCTGTTGCGTCGTCAGTTGGAGCGTCCTTTCAGAAAGCCGCTGATTGTCATGTCGCCTAAAAGCTTACTGCGGCACCCGGAATGTATTTCTACTTTCCAGGAATTTGAAACCGGACACGCATTCCAGGAAGTTTTGGACGATACTACCATCAATTCCGGGCAAACGGGAGCAATTACCAGGATATTGCTTTGTTCAGGAAAGGTTTATTACGATTTATTGGAACAAAAACGCGCCGGTAGTCATCATCAAACCGCCGTTGTACGTCTGGAGCAGCTCTATCCATTCCCTGAAGCCAAATTGGCGGAGTTGTCTAAAAAATACAAGAAGGCGGAATGGGTCTGGGTGCAGGAGGAGCCACTCAATATGGGTGCATGGAATCATGTGAGGAATAATCTGAATGGGCGGACCATACGTCCGATAGGGCGAAAGGCCAGCGCCTCCACCGCTACCGGATTCAAGAAGGTACACGACAAACAGCAGGAAACAATTGTTACTGAAGCCTTTATGTGATTTTGTTAATAGCGGTAAGCCACCGCATTAATATTCATCCCCGCACCTACAGAGGCAAACAGAAGCAGGTCACCCTGGCGTAGCTCATGTGCGCCTAACTGACCTTTGCGTACCATATCAAACATGGTGGGTATGGTGGCTACTGAGTTGTTCCCGAAATCATGGATATTCATAGGAGCAATCTCTGGGTCATAGGTTTTTTCATCATATAATCTGTAAAGGCGTTTGATGATAGCTTCATCCATTTTTTCATTGGCCTGGTGTATGAAAATTTTATTCACTTCGCTGATGTGCTGAACGCCAGCCTTATCCAGACAGGCTTTCATCGCAGTTGGCACATGCGTCAGGGCGTACTCATAGATTTTTCGGCCGTGCATCTTAATATATCGGTGTTGATCTTCTACACCAGGTTTATTGGTGCAACCCATGTACAGGAAGTAGGTATCTTCCTGGGCATGAGAAACACCAGCCGAAGCTACAATCCCTCTTTTTCCGGCAGTTTCCTGATATTCCAGGACGGTAGCACCGGCTCCATCAGAAAAAATCATTGCGTCGCGGTCGTGGGGATCCACTATCCGGGAAAGGGTTTCAGTGCCGATTACCAAAGCTTTTTTAGCGATACCCGCCTTGAAAAATGCGTCGGCCTGAATAAGCCCCTGTATCCAGCCCGGGCATCCGAAAATGACATCATAAGGGATGCAGGAAACATTTTTTATGCCGAGACCATATTTAACTCTGGAC
>CAYTNI010000291.1:0-4433 GCA_964439115.1 uncultured Saprospiraceae bacterium | reverse complement strand
ATTGCCTTTTATCGCAACGGCCGGCTGAACCTGCGACGCAGCGAGTGGTACCTGATCTTTTCTTCCGTTGGGGCAATTTTAGGTACTTTGGTAGCGGTACAAATCAGCAATGAACAATTTCGGGAAGTATTTAGGTTCCTCATGGTTTTTTTGTTGTTCCTCATACTCGTAAAACCCGAACGTTGGCTTCATGAAACAGACACCAACAGAAAGCCCAACTGGTGGCTTGCAGGCCCCTTATTTTTGGCGCTGGGGTTTTACGGTGGCTTCATTCAAATGGGCATGGGGCTCTTCTTCCTCGCCGCCATGGTACTTGGTGCCCGCTACAGTATGATTGATGCCAATGCACTCAAAGCCGTGGTGGTTGGTGTTATCCAGGTAGTTGCTGTTGCCGGTTTTTGGTATAAAGGATTAATAGACTGGAAAATTGGCGCCTTCATGGCCATCGGACAGGCCACAGGCGGCTATCTCACCGCCCACTATGCCTCCAGATTTCCTCAGGCCAATGTTTGGGCACACCGTCTTTTGGTGATTGTAGTCATCATTTCATTGGCACACCTCTTCCATCTTATACCAGGAATATGATTGCCGACGCGCTGAACCTCGTATCCAAAATCACGCTGCGCAAGGCCGTAAACGCCCTTAAGGTGTTATCCTCTTATTATCTGGCGCGACTTTTAAGAAAACCCATCCACTGGGGTATGCCCATTACGGTATCCATTGAACCGACTACAGCCTGTAACCTGCGATGCCCTGAATGCCCCAGCGGTTTGCGCGCCTTCACCAGACCGACCGGCAACCTACGCGCCGACTTTTTTAGAAAAATGGTGGATGACCTCGCTCCTGATTTATGGTACCTGATTTTCTACTTCCAGGGCGAACCCTACATCAACCCACAGTTCCTCGAAATGGTTAAGTATGCCCACCAACAACGAATTTACACCATCACCTCAACCAACGGCCATTTCCTCGACGACGAGCAGGCCCGGCAAACTGTAGAGTCAGGCCTGGATCGTCTCATCATCTCCCTGGATGGCTCCACCCAGGAAGTATATGAGCAGTACAGAGTTGGAGGTCAGTTGAGCAAGGTAATCGAAGGTGCCGCCAATGTCGTACGCTGGAAAAAACAACTGGGTAGTAAAACACCGCATATCATATTTCAATGTTTGGTGGTTAGACCCAACGAAAAACAAATCCCCGAAATCTATGCTTTAGCCAAGGCCATTGGCGTGGACGAGGTCAAATTGAAAACAGCACAGATCTACAACTATCAGAACGGCAGTCCGCTTATTCCAACTATGGAACAATTCTCCAGGTACCGGCAACTTGCCAACGGGGAATACGCGCTGAAATACCCCTTACTTCACCATTGTTGGAAGTTGTGGCATGCCTGTGTCATCACCTGGAACGGCATCGTGGTACCCTGTTGCTTCGACAAAGATGCCAGCCATCCTATGGGAAGCCTTCAGGATATGGCTTTCCATGAAATCTGGACAGGCAAATCCTCCCAAATGTTCAGAGCAAACATATTACAGGGCAGAGACAAAATAGATATTTGCTCCAATTGCAGCGAAGGTTGTAAAGTTTGGCTATAACAAAACATATACATATATAATTTTAAAATATAATTCGGTTTGAATGAACCCATACTTCAAGCGTTAATTTATTGTATGTCTATTTTAATCCTGAAAATAAAAAAGTTACAAAAAAAATTGCTTTTGGCAAAACCAGAGGTTATCTTTGTTGTTCGGAGTCAAAAGGTAAGTGAGCACAATTTTTCCTGGATTTATGCATGTGTTTTCAAGTGGCATTTCCTGCTTTCTAAAATCGCGTGTACTTCCCTTTACATCCTCCTTGTCTTACTGATACAATAAAAAACAGAGAATTCCTTAATGCCCTGCTATGGCTATCCCGCCATGGTTTGGCTAGGTTTCGTGTGAATGAAAATAGCTTTTGAGAGAGAAAACAGCAAGTAATATGAATTTCAAGGCAATTCTGTCAGGAAGACTGGAGTTTGGCAATGCGCGAAGCTGCGAGAAAGCTATGCAATTGTTTCAAAACCGTTTCGAAATCATCTATAAGGGAGATGTATTCCTAAAGATGGAGGATGTATTCAATCCGGAAAGTGAAGGGTTGGAATTATTCCGTTATTCGACTCAGGTTGGGGAGAAAACGTGGAACAACACGGTTAGTCTGCTGGAAGAAGCCGCTCAGTTTGCCATTGCAGGTAAGCTCGATGCCTGGCTGACAGACAATGGCAATGTGTTGCATGCGCGCAGCATTGAGCCAAAGACCGAAAAAGCAGCTGTACAAGCTTTCATCCAGGGACGTAGCCTCATTTCCCACTCCGGCCGGGAGCAGGAAGCGATCCAATCGCTAAGCCATGCCATCGAAAAGTACGAACGCCACGCTTCCGCATACGAGCGCCGTGGGTATGTCAACTACCGGCTTGGCAACTTGCAGGATGCCATGTACGATTATTCAAAAAGCATACAGATTAACCCCGGTGCGGCAGAAGCTTACTTGGGCAGAGCAGTGGTGCACATCGCCCAGGAAAACCGCGAGGCCGCCCTTGGAGACCTCGAAAAGGCGCTACAATACGCTGTTCCCTTGCAATCCGTTTACTGGATTGCCCGCCGCATTAAGGGCGACTGTCATCTACACCAGGAGCAGTATGAATCTGCCGTTACCGAATATCAGTTTTTCCTAAAAAGGCAGTTTCGCCAGGAAGATGTAAATTTCAGAAGTCGTCGTCGCACGGCTTTCCGTATGGGAAAGGCCTTGCTGTTTCTACGCAAAAACAAGGAAGCCGCACAAGCGCTGGAAATGGCGCTCAAAATAGACGGCGAGGATCCAATGGCAACCGAAGCTGAAATTCAACCATGGTTGCAGGAGTCCCTCAAGAGAAATCCTTCACGCACACCCGTCGCAGTAGTTTAATCGTACTTCAGGACAACTAAGGATGAGCAGTCAGGAAGATGCTCTATCATTTTCTTCTTGCCGGCCCAGTTCAATCAATGTGACTTCCGGCAAAAGCCCAACTCTCCCTGGGTATCCCAGAAAACCCAGGCCACGGTTCACGTAAAGGAATTGATGCCCGTCCTGATACAGGCCTGCCCACTCCTTATATACATATTGTACCGGACTCCATTTGAACCAGCCGGGAATTTCCACCCCAAACTGGAATCCGTGAGTATGTCCTGAGAAAGTGATGGCAATATCCGAATAATCAGGTACTACCTGACTTTTCCAGTGCGAAGGGTCATGTGAGAGAAGTAATTTCAACGCAGCCCCTTCCGTACCTTTACAGGCCTTGGCCAGTTTGCCGTATTTGGGGAAACGCAGATGCGTGGAATAGTTTTCCACCCCAATTACAGCCACCTTCTCATCGGCAATAGAAACCATGCGATGCTCGTTCAGCAGGAGTTGCCATCCCATGGATTGATGGATGCTTTTCAGTGCTTCGAGGTTGGCCGTTTTGGCAGCTGCATCAGGCCATTGCACATAATCCCCGTAGTCGTGGTTGCCCAGCACGGAAAAGATGCCATACCTGGCTTTAATTTTATTGAAAATCTCTACGAAGGGCTCCATTTCAGATGCCCGGTTATTTACGAGGTCGCCCGTAAAAAAGACGAGATCCGGATTTTGCGCATTGATTAATTCAATGGCGGCAGCTACCGGCTCGCGAAACAGGAAACTACCCGAGTGTATGTCGGATATCTGAACAATGCGCAACCCCTCCAACGCCTTAGGCAAACCGGCGATTTTCACCCGTTCCCGGAAAAGCTTGTAGCGATAGGGGTTTCGCACCATTCCATAAGACAGGGAAAAAAGTGGGATGCTCCCCAGAATAAGCCCCATGCCGGCGAGAAAGCGCGAGCGTTGGTAGTCGAAAGAAGTACTGTTCGTAGTTTTCTCATACACCCAGAAAAATAAACGGCGCAAATCATCAGCCAGGACCAGAGCCGCTACCAGGAATTTGGAAAAGTAGGCAATAAAAAGAAAACTGCGCATTAAAGTATTAAAGGCCTTGGGCAACGTATCAGCATACCCTGACTGTGTTGCAGCCAACGACAGCACCAGCAGCACCGGCACCAGCCAATATACGGTATAAACTAACCACCTCACCGGGGAAGGCCAGCCCTGCACTATGAGTCGTAAGGCCTGATAGGCATACCAGTCAATTCCGATTAGGAACAATATTAATAGGATCGTACGCATAAGGCTATTATAATAAAGGTAACCCCATTTTTGTTGTCATACTTTTTCAGCCTGATGACAATAAAATGACACCAAAAGCAAATTTTTTTCTGTTACCCTGCGTTATAGTGTTATTAAACCTTTTAAAATTTTTTACACTGGATTCTATTTCTCATACAGAAAATAACTCCAGCCTTCTTAAAAATTGGTAGATGATGTGAAGTTTCTACACT
>CAYTNI010000290.1:0-4433 GCA_964439115.1 uncultured Saprospiraceae bacterium | reverse complement strand
GAAACTTCCCGGAGGCCATTACTTTGCATTTCGTAAATGCCAAGTTCATCGGTAGAGCCAAATCGGTTTTTTAGGGTGCGCAGGATGCGGTAGGCGTGGTGTTGATCTCCTTCAAATTGGAGTACTGCGTCCACTATGTGTTCCAGCAATTTTGGCCCGGCCAGGGAGCCTTCCTTGGTGATGTGACCTATGATGAAGACCGGAATACCGGTTTCTTTGGCGAATCGCTGTAACTCCCCGGCACACTCCCTTACCTGTGAGATGGTTCCCGGGGTGGATTCAATCAATGGGGAGACGAGGGTCTGAATGGAGTCAATGATGAGTAATCCCGGTTCAAGTGCAGCAGCATGGGAGAGGATGCGCGAGGTATTGGTTTCGGTGAGGATGTAACAGGCATCGTGCAGCAGGCCAATCCGGTCGGCGCGCATTTTGATCTGTTCTTCGCTTTCCTCGCCGGAAACGTACAGCACTTTGGCGGGGATACCCAAGGCAACCTGTAAGAGCAGCGTGGATTTGCCAATTCCGGGTTGACCGCCAATCAGCACCAATGACCCGGGTACAATACCACCTCCAAGTACGCGGTTCAATTCCGCATCGGGGGTAAGGAGCCGTTCAGCATTTAGTGCCTGGATTTCAGGTAAAGGCACGGGTTTTGGCGTGTGGCGTTCGGCACGTGTAGGGTTTTGCCACAATTGGCGTTTGCGTTCTTCAGAGGTGGTTGGTGTAGCCACTTCTTCCTGGACGGTATTCCATTCGCCGCATGCGTTGCATCTGCCTGACCATTTAGGGGAGACGGTGCCACATGCGGCGCAGATGAATATGCTTTTTACTTTACTCAATGGAACTTAGAATATTCAATTCATTAATGGCTGGAAGTCAGTAGTAAATCCAGGTCGGTGGACTTAATTTGGAAGCGCTTGCCAAGGTACTCATTTGTCAGATAACCTTTGAAGGTGTATATGCCATGCCGCATGCCGGCATGGCTAAGAATATAGTGTTCAAGACTTCCGGCGCTGCCTGCGCGCATCAGCATAGGGGTGAGGATATTACTAACGGCCATGGAGGCGGTACGCGGCACTTTGGAGGCGAGGTTGGGCACACAATAGTGAACCACATCGTGCTTCACAAAGGTTGGGTTTTCGAGAGAAGTTACTTCCGAGGTAGCGAAACATCCTCCCTGGTCAATACTGACATCAATGATGACTGCTCCGGGCTTCATTTTTTCTACTATTTCCTCACCTACCATGAGTGGGCTGCGCCCGGTTTTGGAGTGCATGGCGCCAATGGCAGCATCTGCCGTGACGAGCTCCTGTTCGAGAATGTAAGGGTCTATGGCGGAGGTAAACAGCGGTCTTCCTACCAGGTTCTGGATGCGCTTGAGTTTGTAGATGTTGTTGTCAAAAATCCTCACTTCAGCGCCAAGGCCGAGGGCGGTTCGCGTAGCGTATTCTGCTACCACTCCTGACCCCAGGATAACGACTTTGGGGCTTGGCACCCCGGATATACCTCCCAGCAGGATACCACGCCCGCCACTGGTGGCGGCCATGAGTTCGGCTGCTGTCAGCACGGCGCTGATGCCGGCGAGTTCGCTCATAATCCTGACAATGGGGAATGTATCGGAGTTGTCCTTAATATACTCCATGGCGAGTGCCAGGACTCGCTTTTGGCGGAGTTTGTGGATGTAGTCCGGACCTAGAGTTGGCATTTGCAGGGGGGATACCAGTACCTGGTGATGATGCATGAGGTCTATTTCCTCGGTGGTGGGCGGCGCTACTTTAATTATCGCCTGGGCCTGATAGACCTGTTCTGCACTGTAGGCGATTTCCGCTCCAGCTTCAGCGTACTCATGGTCGGAAAAATTGGATTTTTTACCGGCACCTGTTTCCATGACCACGCGATGACCATGCGCTATTAAAGTTGCTACTGCGGATGGAATCAGCGCTACCCTGTTTTCCTGAAGCGTGATTTCTCTCGGAATGCCGATATACAGTTTTTCCCTCTTCAAAGGGATTTCCAGCATTTCTGTCTGCGGGTGGAAATGCCCCTCCGTCAGGATTTTCGGAACGGGTATTTTTTTTTCTTTTTCACTCATGGCGCCGACGGGCCGTTTTAGACCGCGGTTACAAAATTACAATTTTTCGTCGGTATTCGCCGTCTTCTTCCAGCATAATCCGGAGGGCATCATCCGGGAGGAGGGCTTCTACTAGTTCGGGCCATTCTACCAGGCAGTAATGTTCGTCGTTAAGCCATTCATCTACGCCTATGTCCAGGGCTTCTTCTAAATTGCGCAGGCGGTATAAGTCCAGATGATGAATGCGCAGCCCTGTTTCAGGATTGGCATATTCATTGACGATGGCAAATGATGGGCTTACTGCATGGTCATGCGCGCCGAGCTGACGGCAAATTGCAGCCGTAAGAGTGGTCTTCCCGGCTCCGACCCCACCGTAAAAGGCAATTTTCTTGCGTCCGCCCGCTACTTGTAACAACCAGGCGGCGGCAGCCTCGATGTCTTCAATCCGATAAGTGTAAGTACTCATTTTAAAGGATGGCTTGTGCTACTTCAGGGTCAGCCAGTACCGACTGGAATACTTCAGATGCCTGCGCTGCCACTATCCTGGCAAGGGAAAATCTAAGTTCACGCCCTAGAGTATCCCAAAGCAGGAAGGCTTTCAGATTGGCGAGTTCCCTGGGAGACGGCTTTCCCTGGTATTCAATGAGGTAGATTTCCATCCGGGTACAAATGGCTGCTAGCAAATCAATTCTTTTCGGTGGGCCTTGGAGCAGGCCATTCAGAGGTGAGGCTACTTGCTCACTGAAATTATCCGACTGTAAGATTTGTTCCGGTGGGGGTAATTTCCCGGCACCCCAGCGGAGAAATTCAATAAACGCCGTGGAGGTCTCCACATCCAGCGCGGCCTCTGCAAGCAGTTGTACCTGTCGGTCACCAGCTTCGAGTGAAGGCCATCTGGCTATCGCGTGAAAAAATCGGGTCAGCGTTCGCGCCGTAGTTCGCTTACCTGTAATTACTTCCGGGTTTGCCAGTACAAAATGGATACCTCTTTCATCCAACTTTTGAACTGCCGCCCATCGAACCCAGGCTTTCAGGTCGAAACGAAGGGTGATGTGCATCATCCTCGACAGAAGGGCGTCGTCCAGGGGGGTTACCGCGTAGTGGCCATCATCTGGGTTGGCCGTAAGTACGATATGCCACTGTGCCGGCAATGCCCAACTCATCAATGCCCGATCTTGCAGCAACTGCATGATGCCGCGTAGAATGCGGTCATCTGCCCGGTTGACATCGTCAATCAGTAAAATACCGGGCCCCAGATTGGTCGGCACCCAATCCGGTGGGAGAAAAGTCGTTTTGCCATTCGGGGAGATAGTGGGCATCCCTAATAAATCACCCATCTCTTCAATTTGTGCCGGCGACAAAACAGCAAGCCCAAATCCATTATCTCTCGCAAATTGTCTGACAATTTCTGTTTTACCTATACCGTGGCGTCCCCAGATACATACCGGCATACCGGGAAGGCCGGCAGCTTCCATGCGCAGATTATCTGTAAATACATTTGACAGGAAAGCAAGAAGTTCTCCCGCATCGGCGGTACTGCCGTATCCCTGATTGGTGTGTGGTAGGTTTGCCATCTGATAAAATGCTACATTTTAACCACACTTCCGGGCAAACTGTTCCACACGCCCTCTCCGGGGGAAATTCCGTCAGGCGTAATCATCCACAGCAAAGGCACTTTGCAGGGGTGTTGGGGCGCGGTAGCAAGGCCATCCGTAAAGTAAATTAAACCATCAGGGCGTTCCGAAGTGGCGGCCTCCAGTACAGGGTCCCAGCGCGTACCTCCTCTACCGAACACTTCATCGGGCGCCTTGCCGGTAAATGGGTAGCGTCGTCGAATGGCAAGGTCAGATTCAAGCACCGTCAGCTGGATCCCCATTCGGTAAATTGGCTCAAGCGACTGAAAAAACAAGTTCAAATCCGGTTGGCTGATGCTGCCGGAAGTATCAATGGCTACCCACAGACTTTGCCTGGTACTTATTTTAATGCCGGGTCGGGTACCATAGCGCTTTGATGGGCGGTGTAGGGTATTCTTGAGTCGTGTGCTCGCCGTGCTACTGATAAATCGGCGCAAAATTTGTCGCCATGGAAGGGTAGTATGTAAATGGTATGCGTTTTCTAATTCATCCCGCCACCACGAGGTAGCATCACCGATTTGTTTGCTTAGGTGAAATTTTGCTTCGGACCTCCACTGCATCCACCAGGGCTTGATAAAAGAGGATATGCAATTCAGCTCTGCCCAATAAATATGCCGATCTCTGGCTTGGCGAGTGGCATGCTCCAGGTCAACCCATCTTGAAGCTTCGGCACCATCCGAGATTTCAGAGCGCCAAAGTTGTTGTAGTAGAATGGCAATGTCGCGGGC
>CAYTNI010000289.1:0-4440 GCA_964439115.1 uncultured Saprospiraceae bacterium | reverse complement strand
GGAAGGCCCTTTGGTAAAAGACAAGGCCGCATTTTTCATTTCCGGGCGTACCTCCCTGATCAATTGGTACCTTAGGCCACTCTCGGAAAGATTCAAGCGGGAGCGCGGAGAAACCGGCAGAACGCAATTCGGTTTTGGAGATTTTAATGCGAAATTTCATACTGCACTATCTGCGAAAGACAAGATATTTTTAAGCTTGTACAAAGGCCGGGATCAATTTGATAACAGTGGGTTTCAGCCCAGGCGATTTTCCATATCGGATTTTAACACGGGTAATATTCTCAACCTACGCTATGATCGCAGCTATCGCGATGCCTTCCAGTGGGGAAATACCATAGGCTCCCTTCGATGGAATCATGTTTTTGGCAATAAGTTGTTCTTGAACACCACGGCTATGTACAGTAGGCTCGACGTGCAGATTCAATATCAAAATGCGGATTCGCTGGTGTTGCTTCAACCCAAACTGTTGTTGGGTCGCAGTATTAACGTGGGCAGATATTCCTCCGGCATTGAGGAGCGCGGCCTGCGGTTCGATGCCCACCTGGCAGCGTCGAGCGCCCATTACTGGCGATTTGGTCTGGGTTTGGCTGCCCGCAATTTCCGACCCGGAGCAATTGTTTTTGATGAACGCGCCGCCAGTACGGGCATTAATTTAGCCAATACGCCGCTTGCAGGCACTGAAATATCGGCATATATCGAAGACGAATTTAATTGGGGGGAGCGAGTCACTGGCAATGCAGGTGTTCATGCGGTGAGCTGGTCTGTAGAAGGTCATCCATACGGTGCTTTTCAGCCCCGACTTCTGCTTCAGTGGGAGACATCCCCTGGTATTCGACTTCGCCTTACTCACTCCAGAATGACGCAGTTTCTGCACTTGCTCAGCAACTCGGATATAGGCCTCCCTACTGATTTATGGGTACCTTCCACTGGGGAAATTCGTCCGGAAACCGCCGCGCAATACGAAACGGGAATTTCGATTTCCTCACTGCCGGGACTGAGTATGGAGCTGGATGTTTATTACAAGCGTATGAAAAACCTGCTAGCCTTCACTGAGGGTGCCACTACGCTCAACGACTGGCGAAATAACGTAACCCAGGGTGAAGGAAAAGCAATAGGCGCTGAAATGTTCCTGCGCTATGAAAGCAACAAAACTACTGCCTGGCTGTCTTACGCACTTGCCCGCACTACCAGGCGTTTTGATCGGATTAATCTTGGGCAGACCTTCCCCTTTAAGTACGACAGGCGACACGACCTGAAACTGGCTGGAGCTTTCAAGGCCGGTGCGCGCTGGACCTTATCTGCCAATTGGATTTTCTCTTCAGGCTTTGCTTACAGTTTGCCGCTGACGGAGTTTTCATTTCAGCTGCCTGGCTCCACCGAACCGCCGGTTGTAGTAGCAGATTTTCAATCTAAGAACAGATACCGAATGCCGTGGTATCACCGCCTTGACCTGCAGGCCCGCTATTCTTTTCGAAAGGGCTCCTGGTCGCATGAGCTTCATTTGGGGGTGTATAATGTGTATAATCGCCGCAATCCATTGTACTACAACCTGCGCACCCAGTTGGAAACGGTGGACAATCAGCTCCGGGAAACGACAAATTTCGTCCAGGTGTGGTTATTGCCCATTTTGCCGGCCCTGAGCTACTCCATCAGTTTTTGAGATGCCGCATCAAACCTTCCTGCACCACAGAAGCAACCAAAACGCCATCCCGGGTAAAGACGTTACCGCGCGCCAATCCCCGGGCACCTGAGGCGCTTGGGCTTTCGATGGCGTAGAGCAGCCAGTCTTCCATCTGAAATGGCCGATGAAACCACATGGCGTGATCGAGGCTGGCGAGCATATATTCGCCGAGGGAGGCTTCGTTACCATGCGGAAGAATGGCCGTAGTAAGGAGATTATAATCGCTGGCGTATGCTAAAACGGCCTGATGCAGACCAATATCGGCAGGCATCGCCCCTTTGGCGCGCATCCATACATGGCGAAGCGGCGCAGACGCACCCTTCAATGCAGGATTGAACAACTCTACCGGTCTGAACTCAATGGGGCGTTCAATTTCAAGGAAGCGACGGATATGAGGCGGAAGCTCACCCTGGAATTGGGATACCAGATCGTCCCAACTCACTAGATTTTCCGGAGGTGATACGTTGGGCATCTGCAGGTGATGGTCGAAGCCAGGTTCCGGTTTGTGAAAAGAAGCCGACATGAGGAAGATGGGGTGGCCTTTTTGGATGGCTCGCACCCGGCGGGTGGTAAAGCTGCCCCCATCGCGAATGCGGTCCACTTCGAAAACTATGGGAAGTGAAAGGTCACCGGCGAGTAGAAAATAGGCGTGGAGAGAGTGCAAAATGCGCTCAGGAGGCGTGGTAATGGCTGCCGCCCGAAGCGACTGGGCAAGAACCTGACCGCCAAAAACCCGCCCGCTACCGACGTTGGTACTATGTCCGCGGAAAAGATTTTCTTCAATTTGCTCTAATTGGAGCAACTCAAGGAGTGCTTGAACTGTTTTCATGCCACAAAGGTAGTGCATCCCTGCACAATAAATTTTGCGGTTTTTGCGCTATCTTTGCCGAATCAAAATCCGTTACTTCAATGGAAAAATGGTACTTCCTGCTATTAGCGCTTTTTGCTGCATTAGGGCTTCAGGCCGCTGACGGTCACCGCATCAAGGTAAAAATTCAGGATTACGAAGAAAAAGAACTCTACCTGGCTTATTACTACGGTGACAAACAATACATTCTGGATACGGCCACTGTCGGCACGGATGGTTTTTTCGACTTCACCGGAGAAAAACCATTGGAGCCCGGCGTCTATCTGGTTGTATTGGCACCCAACAACACCTATTTCCAGATTCTGGTAGATAAACAGGAACAGTTTTTTAAAGTCTTTACCCAAAAAGAGAATGCCTCTGAGCACGTGCGCATTGAGGATTCTCCTGAAAACAAGCTCTTTTACGGCTATCTGTCCTTTTTATCCGATAAAAGACCGATTGCAGACACCCTCGTGGCCAGAATGGGTCGTGAGGAAGATGAATCTGCCAAAGAAAAAATTCAAAAGGAACTCGATGAGTTGAATGAAAAGGTAACGGCCCATCAGAAAAAGTTGGTGGCTGATAACCCTAATTCAATAACGGCTGCATTGGTTAAAGCCGGCTTCGGGCTTGATTATCCGGAGTTTGAAGGAGATGACCAAGCCAGGCAGCGCGCTCGTTGGGAATATACCGTCGAACACTTTTTCGACTATGTCGATCTTGCCGACCCCCGTATCTTGCGTACGCCTTTCTTATTTGAACGCGTTGACTACTACGTCAGCAAGCTCGTTGTACAGATTCCGGATTCCATCAGCGTAGCTATAGACAGGGTGCTGGAGAAAATGAAGCCCGCTGAGGAAACCTATAAATTCTACCTCATCCATTTTCTCAACGCTTACGCCAAATCCAACATCGTAGGGATGGATGCCGTATATGTATATATGGTGGAGAAATACTACTCCAAAGGGCAAACTCCCTGGGTAGATGAAGAACAATTAAAGAAAATTATTGAAAATGCCGCAGAATTGAAGCCCCTCCTCATTGGCAAAAAGGCGCCTGATATTATCATGCAGGAACGTTCCGGCAAATCGGTATCCCTCTACAACATCCAGGCAGACTATATCGTCCTGTATTTCTGGCGCTACGATTGTGGCCATTGCCAAAAGACGCTGCCGGATATGAAAGCCTTTTACGACAAATACAACGATAAAAACGTCAAGCTGATATCTATTTGTACTAAATTTACGGATGAAATGCAAAAATGTTGGGAGTATATTGATGAAAAGGAAATCGGCCATTGGTATCACCTATCCGACCCATACCACCGCTCCAAATACATGTCCGTTTACGCCGTGAAGAGTACGCCTACCATCTATGTGCTCGATAAAAACAAGGAAATTATCAGCAAGCGCATCGGTCCCGAACAGCTTGTCGAAGTAATGGATAAAATAATCGAATTTCGCAACAAGGAGAAGGAGTCAGAAGGTAAATGAAAACCGTCCTGTTTATCCGTCATGCCAAATCGAGTTGGGATCATCCCGGCTTGAAAGACCTGGAACGGCCGCTCAACCCACGTGGGTTGCGTGATGCACCAGAAATGGCTCGCAGATTAAAAGCAACCGGTGTCACACCGCAGCGGATAATCTCCAGTCCCGCTACACGAGCCTATACTACCGCGCTTTTTTTTGCGGCTACCTTCAGCATTCCGGAGACAGAAATTGAGGTAGAGGAAGGCATCTACCATGCCTGGCCAGATCAGATCCTCCTTTTGTTGAAGCAACTTCCCGAGGTATTGGATACAGTGGCCATTTTCGGGCACAACCCCACTTTTACGGCACTGGCCAACATGTTCTCGCAAGAACATATTTCCAATGTGCCCACCTGCGGCATTGTCAAGGTGGAGGCAGATGTT
>CAYTNI010000288.1:0-4442 GCA_964439115.1 uncultured Saprospiraceae bacterium | reverse complement strand
TTCGCTTTTTTGAGCAACGCTGCGTTCTTTTGAGCGGTCATTGTAGGGTTGGAACGTATAAACATTGGAGCGGCGTAGCCTTAAAGGGGCCGCCGAGAAGGTAGGGTAGAGACCTTGAAAGAAAAACCCAAAATTTATAGCCAAAGGAACTTCTGAAAATCTATATTGGTTTAGCGAATAATTTTGAATACAAAAATCATGAATCCTATTAATCCCGCTGAGGAAGGACAGCTTTCTGCCCAGCCCAGTACCCACAACTTCCAGGTCAATCTCGACGGCATCATCAACCTGCTGTCCAACCACCTGTACAGCTCGCCCAGAGTGTTCGTGCGCGAACTGCTCCAAAATGCAGTGGACGCCATCACCGCCAGAAAGAAAAGAGAACCCGAACTGCAAGGCAATATCCACTTCCAGGTGCTGGACGGCGAAAACCCCAGCATCGTCTTCGAAGATAATGGCATCGGCCTTAATGAAGAAGAACTGTTCCTCTTCCTGGCCAGCATCGGCTCCAGCAGCAAACGCGAACCGGACTCCAAAAGCGATGACTTTATCGGCCAGTTCGGCATCGGACTGCTCTCCTGCTTCATGGTCACCCAGGAAATTACCATGATTACCCGCTCCGCGAAAGGGGGGCCAGCCTACGAATGGCGCGGCCGCTTCGACGGCACTTTTACCACCAAAGTGCTCTCCGGCGACTTCGAAGTGGGTACCAAAGTGTATTTCAAAGCTAAAGAGGGCGCCGAGGAATTCGTCAATACCGAAATGGTGGAGCATCTGGTCAAACACTACGGCGACCTGCTCCCTTACCCGATCTTTACGACAGAAGAATCCGGCGCTACCCGACAAATCAACTCCGGTGAGTGGCCCTTCGATAAGGACTTATTTACAGATGAAGACCTCCTAAAATACGGCGAACAGCAATTCGGCGAGCCCTTTATCGCTGTCATTCCGCTCCAAACCAACGACGGCAGAACCAAGGGCGCAGCTTTTATTCCGGCCTACACACCTCCTATGACGAGTAAACCGGAACATCGGATTTACCTCAAAAGGATGCTGCTCTCTGAAGAAGATAACGATATCCTGCCGTCCTGGGCATTCTTCGTACGCGCCATCATCAATAGCCGCGAACTTAGACCTACCGCCTCCCGTGAGGCTATCTACAAAGACGCCGAACTGTCCCGAGTGCGCAGACAACTCGGCAGGTGCGTCCGCAACTACCTGATGACCCTGCACCAGGAAAACCCCGCACTCCTCGCCGAAATCATCGACAACCATCGCATGCCCATCAAAAGACTCGCCTGCGATGACGATAAGTTTTTCCGCATCATCATGCCTTACCTGAAGTTCCCCACCAACTTCGGCGATCTCACCCTGAAAGAATACCGCGCTTACTCCCCCATATTGTACCACCTTCCCGATGATAAGGCCTTCAACCAGGTGCGCCATGTGGCCAAACTCCATCAAATGGCCATCATCAATTCGCGCTTCGATTACGATGAGGTGCTCATCCGGAAAATGCCCAAAGTGTTCGGTGGCGTAGAGGTAACCGAAGTGGATCCGCATTTTGTGATGGAACGACTGGCAACCCCCAACCCACAGGAAGCCGAACTCCTGGAACCGGTCCTGCAACAGGCCATTGCTGCACTCAGCGCTTTCGAATGCAAGACCATCCTCCGCAAGTTCGATCCCGCCAGTTTGCCCGTTCTACACCACATTGACCCCCAAATGGATTTCGCACGCAGAGCAAGACATGGAAACAATAACATTACCGAGAATTGGGTACGTCTAATCAAGACCGTGACCCAGAATAAGGGCCATGCAACACTCTGTCTCAATGCGAATAACCCTGTCATTCAACGACTTGCGAAGGTGAAAAATCCAAAGGCTTTGAAATCTTTCATCCACCTGCTCTACATCCAGTCCCTGCTGCTGGGCGACAATCACATCACCCCCGACGAACTGCAACTGATGTCCGATACCCTTGGCGATCTCCTGGATATTCAGGAAGACACCCCACCAACATTACCTCATGGAACAGAAATTTAATAAAAATTTTGTTATCGCTATTTACAATCATCTCAAAATTAATTGATTATGGATCATTTAAGAGAAAAAGAAGAAATCTTCGTGCAGGCTTTGTCTGCCGCGATGCAGGAGTTAGGTCCGGAAGGGATTTTCACCTTTATTGATGAGTATAAAATCAAAGCCGACAAGGAGAACGACTGGATGACCCGCTGGCAGGTCAGGGGAATTTCTGCGATGTTTGCCTACGAGGATGGTCGTATGGACTACCTGATGGCTGAAATGGTCTGGATGGCCGCGCATTGGGAGACTGCCCCTGACGATGAACTTATCAAGAACTTCAAATACATACTCGAACGCTATGTGGATGAGGTGGCCAATTGCACTGCGCTTACCGTGGAACAGGCAGAAATGTTGCTGGAATCCCTGGAGCGGTGGATGGACAAGGAATTTCATACCAAACACACCCTGCTGGCGGCTAGAATGAGGATGTATGAAAAGTTGGGCAGGGCAGAAATTGCCGCTCAATACAAGGCGGAACTGATGGAGCTTGAAAAGGAACTTCCTTTTACGCATAGTTTTTCTGCTACGCACTGTATGTTTTGCTATTACACAGCTTGTTTACAGTACAACTTCGGTCTTGGGATGATGGAGGATGTTGATTACATCATAGAAAGTTTTTTCGACGATGAGGACGATCCTAATATTTGTATGTCTTCACCTCGGGGCGGCATGGCTTATCTGCTGGATGCGCTCCTGGACGAGGGCAAGGGCGATGACCCTTACGCGGAGCGGGCTATTGCTTTGCTGCACAAGACCATGGATTATCCTTTTAAGGCACCACTTCGGATTGTAGCGCCCATGTTGCGCTACTACCTCTGGAAAGAGGATTACGAGGAGGCCGCAGCGCTGATAGACAATAATATGCACCGCGCCGAATCCGCTACCGACACCTGGCATGCCTGGAAATTCTTTGACTACGCCAGTCAACACCCCGATTATGATGCTGCAGCGTTGAAAGCACGGGCGGAGGCGTTGTGGCGAAGCTTACAGCGGTAATTTTTATTGCAACGAGAACATTTTTTTAAAATCTGCGCAGTATCGCCGAGGCAGTGTTCCACCTGGTGGACCATTATGCCTCAGCGGTACTGCCTGCAATTACAAGCCCTTGATGGTGCTGCCTGACATACTAAGGGCAATAATTTGCGACTTTATGAAAGCGAAGAAAAAAACATTTCTGAATTTTTATGATGCACTTTCTCGTTCTTTATATAGACTTGAGGAGAGGGCATTAATTAAGTTCCTGGATGAATATAAAGCCACGATAGATAATACGGAGGATTGGGCAAACCGCTGGGAGGCAAGGAGCTGCGGTACTATTTTAGCTTTTGAGTGCGGTCGCATTGACTATCTGATGGTGGACCTCATCTGGATGTTAGCAAACTGGGAGATAAATCCGACTCATGGAAACTCCTTGGAACACCTGACGCAGTGTGAGCGATTTATTGATGAACTGGCCAATTGCGAGGAAGTATCCATTGCGCAGGCGAAGATGGTGCTGGACTCTTTGGAGCGGTGGGCAAGGGAGGTTAATTATCCGGCAAACAATATACTTTACGCGAAAATGAGGATGTACCAAAGGATGGGAATGACCGAAATTGCATTGCAATGCAAAGCATCCCTACTTGCGCTCGAGGCGACTTTGCCAGTAGTGTTCAAATTTAATAGTACTGATTGTAATGGTTGTCATTACACCCGAAAGATGAGATATTACACCGACTTGGGAATGCTGGAAGCGGCGCTTAGACTAGGTGAAGAGTTATTTGATGGTGAGGCATCTATTAGCTGTTACACTGCGCCTCGTGGTGGGGCGGCTTATCTGCTGGATGCGCTGCTGGAAGCGGGATTGGGGGATCACCCGATGGCGGTGAGGGCACAGGATGCCTTGCTCAAAAAAATAGATTATCCGTTTCCTGCACCGCTGCGGGTAATGGTACCCTTGTTGCGGTATGCCCTATGGAAAGAGGATTATAAGGAGGCGGCAGCGATGATAAACAATAATATGTACCGTGCGGAATCTGCGAGCGACACCTGGCACGCCTGGCGGTTTTTTGATGTGGCAAGTCAGCATCCGGGATTTGATGGCGCGGCGTTGAAAACACAGGCGGAGAGGTTGCGGCAGAGATTACAGCGTTAATTTTTCACGCATAGACGCTGTAGAGACGTAATACATTACGTCTCATTGGTTTATTTCACGCATAGACGCGGTAAAAACGTAATACATTACGTCTCATTGGTTTATTTCACGGTAGAGACGTAATACATTACGTCTCATGAGGCCACGCATAGACGCGGTTAAAACGCAATACATTACGTCTCAGGGATTTTTGTTTCCCACAAATTATTTTAAAATTAATTGT
>CAYTNI010000287.1:0-4443 GCA_964439115.1 uncultured Saprospiraceae bacterium | reverse complement strand
ACACCTCAAACTAAAGTTTTCCACACACCTGTGTTGAAAAAATGGGGAAAAATAGTCCTGACAATACTAGTAATTCAAATTGCCCTTGGTGGTATGATGTCGGGTATGAAGGCGGGCTTGTTTTACCCCACCTGGCCGGATATGAACGGCGAGTGGATACCCCGGTTGCTCTTCCAGCCTGAACAATGGACTATCTACAACTGGGTGCATTATGATAGCGGTCCCTTCATGAGTGCTCTGGTACAAACCCTCCATCGAACTACTGCTTATGCACTGACAATCATTATATTATGGTTTTTTTATAAGGCCTGGGAGCTTGCTCAAACGCGTTCCCTTCAAATTGGCCTGGTAGTCATGGTAGTGCTTTTGTTTCTACAGGTGATACTGGGAATTTTTACCGTAATCCATTGTGTTGGAACGGTTCCTGTGGGTTTGGGGGTGTGGCATCAGGCCGTTGCTGTTCTCCTGCTAGCCGCTGTAATTTATGTGTACTTTCAGGTTCGAAGGGTTCAAATATAATACATTGTGGAAAACCTTGTGGAAAACTCAAATGTCTATTTTCTGGCTTGATAATCGCTTGATTTTCCCCCCTCCGCAGTATGCGGAACCGAGTGGAATACTGGCTGCCGGTGGTGATTTGCAGCCTGAGCGCCTGCTTCTTGCCTATCGTTCCGGAATATTTCCCTGGTTTGGAGAAGACGACCCCATTTTGTGGTGGTCACCTGATCCCCGCTTTGTACTTTTTCCATCCGAACTGGTGGTTTCCCGCAGTATGCGCCCCTACTTCAATCAGAAACGGTTCAACATTACCCTGGATACTTGCTTCGAGCAAGTCATGAGGGCCTGTGGTACGCAACCTCGCGGAGGACAGGATGGAACCTGGATTACCGAAGAGATGATAGAGGCTTATTGTCGGCTGCATCAACAAGGCTGCGCTCATTCCGTGGAAGTTTGGGATAATTCTATCTTGGTGGGTGGTCTTTACGGAATTTCACTTGGTCATATCTTTTTTGGTGAGTCCATGTTTTCCAAAGTCAGTAACGCTTCCAAATATGGATTCATTGCACTCGTGCATCGTCTCGAACGACTGGGCTTCCTTTTAGTGGATTGCCAGCAGGAAACCCGGCATTTGGCCTCCCTCGGCGCCCGTCCTATTGCACGGACCCAATTTTTGGAAATACTCGAGTCTGCAGTTTGGGACGATTATCTCTCCGATAACTGGGGAAAAATGGAAGCGTTTCAAAATTTGGAGCTGCTGTGATTCCATGTGGGCTTTTGCGACAAAGTGCGTATTTTTGTGCCTCATTTTTAGTTTGCTCTCAGGCTCTGAAGGGCATTCAACATAAAACTTATGAAAAAACGGACTGAAATTTCCGGAATTCTCCGCTCTGGCCAAACAGAAGGTCAAATCACGGTAATGGGTTGGGTACGCGCTTTTCGCAACAACCGTTTCATCGCGCTGAATGACGGCTCTTGTACCCAAAATCTGCAAATCGTCGTGGATCCTGAGCAACTACCCGAAGACATCCTACGGCAAATTGATTTCCACGCCTGTATTTCTGTAGAAGGGCGCCTTGCTCCATCCCTTGGTGCCGGCCAAACCGTAGAGGTAATCGCTGACAGTGTGGAAATTCTTGGTGCCTGCAACCCGGAACAGTATCCACTCCAACCGAAACGCCAAACCATGGAGTATCTGCGCACCAAGGCACACTTTCGTCCACGCACCAATACTTTCAGTTCCATCTTTCGCATCAGACATGCCGTAGCTTTTGCCATTCATCAGTACTACCATGAACGCGGCTTTTATTACCTGCACAGCCCGATTATTACCGGCAGCGACGCCGAAGGTGCCGGTGAAATGTTTCGGGTCACCACCCTTAATCTCGACCAACTTCCGCGCAATGAAGCTGGCGGAATTGACTGGCGGGAAGACTTCTTCGGGAAATCCACCAACCTAACTGTATCTGGTCAGCTGCAGGCCGAAATCGGGGCTCTTTCGCTCGGAAAAGTATATACCTTCGGCCCCACCTTCAGAGCTGAAAACTCTAATACGCCCCGGCACCTCGCCGAGTTTTGGATGATTGAACCCGAAATGGCCTTCTACGATATCTACGACAACATGGATCTCGCAGAAGAATTTTGCAAGTATCTCATCCGTTTTGTGCTGGAAAATTACTTCGATGACGTCGCTATCCTTGATGCACGCCTCAAAGAGGAAGAAAAAAATCTATCGGCCGACAAACGCCGTCCTATGGGGTTGATAGAACAACTTCGTTTTGTGGTGGATAATGACTTTGAACGCATTACCTATACAGATGCTGTTCGAATCCTTCGTAACTCCAAGCCTTACAAAAAGGGGCAGTTCGAATTTCCTGTGGAATGGGGTAAAGATTTACAGGCCGAACACGAGCGTTTCCTCGTGGAGCGCGAATTCAAAAAGCCGGTCATTGTTCGCAATTATCCTAAATCCATCAAAGCATTTTATATGCGTGCCAACGACCGTCACCCAGATGAACCAGGTGATACTGTCGCAGCAATGGATGTACTTTTTCCCGGTATTGGTGAGGTCATCGGAGGATCTCAACGGGAAGAGCGCTACGACCAACTTGTTGCGCGGATTCACGAAGTTGGCATTCACGAAGAAGAATTGTGGTGGTATCTTGAGTTGAGAAAGTTTGGCGGCGCACCCCATGCAGGATTCGGCCTCGGTTTTGAACGTATCGTACAATTCATTACCGGAATGGGCAATATTCGCGATGTCATTCCTTTCCCACGGACACCAAAGACTGCCGAGTTTTAGCGTGCGAACTATAGTTACTCTATAGTGATTTTTCCTTTAATGGCATCCACGCCCAGCACTTTATCTCCCGCGGCTACAATTTCAACAGCTGTTGGATTGCTGCTGACGATGAGTTCTGTAGATTGCCCTGCTTTTCCAGTGGCCTGAAAGCATATTTGAAAAATTGCCGTTCCGTCAGGAAAACTCACGCCCTGAAGCGCATCTTCTATCCATACGGAGGTGAGTTTGCCCTCCTGGGAGAGTGTGGTTCCAAAATTCTCTTTGCCCATATTAGGCAACTTGAAACCCTTAACTTCCGAAAAAGCCAATGTATTCTTGTCCCAGCTTATGGTATATTGCATAGCCAAAATATCCTTGAAAGCACCAACTGTGACGTCGAAACATTGCGTTGTGCCGGAAGCCATTTTACCTTTGGGTAAGTTCAGCTGAATATTTTGGTTGTCGGCTCTTTTGATATAATCCCGATCAGCATCTACCTGGATGGCTTCTTTGGCTTTTTGCCGTACATCAGAAGATGTTCCGTCTTGTTTACAGGCTCCAATTAAACCGATAAGTGCCAGCACTGCTATCTTTAACCTCATAAGTTTTTTCCTGCGAAGTTACCAATACCTTTTACTTATTGCCAAAGGATTGGCCAGCTTTATACGCTTTGTTGAAAATCAATACATTTTTTTGTATTTTTGTTTGATTAAAAACTATTCACTATGAGATTGTTATTTGCACTGCTATCTCTGATTGCACTTTCGGGGTGTGTGTCCAAAACGGTATTTGATGAAATGGTGGAGTCGCGCGATTACTACAAAGATGAATTTCTTGCGGCAGATTCCCTTCGTATGGCTAATAATTCCCTGATTGAACGCAATCAAAATCTCGAAAGGGAGCTGAATAAAGCTGAGCAGGATTTAAACAAGACCATCAGTGCTAATCAGGCACTCTATAGAAACTACGATGAACTTTTGGCAGAATACAATCGAACCCTGACACAATCCCAAAATATGCTAAAGGTTACTGCTTATGAGAAACAATATCTGACTGAACGTCTTAGTAGTCAACAAGCAGAACTGGAACGACAGAGGCTGTCGGGCAAAACAGAAATTAATGATATGGCTCCTCCCGTAGGGATGACGCCCTCCGCGTATGATTCATCCTTAGGTACATCTTCCATAGCCGCCATTCAGATGCAATGGAAGAAACAGCAGGAGATGATGACAGAAATTCATAAGCGCCTCAATCAAGCCGTGGCAGGTTATGGATCAGCAGCCAGGCTTCAGATTCAATCCCAACGGGTTACCTTATCCATTTCTCATAGTGTGCTATTTACTGAAGGAGGTTTTCAGTTAGGTACTGACGGCTACGAAATACTCAAAACGGTCGGGTATATTTTAAGCCCTTATTCCGGTATAGAAGTCTTGGTGCTTGGAAGAGGCGACAGCTACGGTGTGCCCGAAACTAATTTGCAGTATGGGATTCAAAGAGGAGCAGCCGTTGCTTTTTACTTAGGTACCTGTGGCGTGGATCCCTCTTCTGTGACTGCTTCCGGACAAACCGTTGGACCAACCGGACCTTTTGGCATTCAACCTATTATGGATCAAACGGATATTGTATTGACTCCTAAGATGGATTCTATTTACCAATTACTCGAT
>CAYTNI010000286.1:0-4462 GCA_964439115.1 uncultured Saprospiraceae bacterium | reverse complement strand
AAGGATACAAGAGCGGTTTATTCGATTCAAAACCTGGCTGGAAAGTCCCAAAGCTCAGGAAACTATTTTTCTTTGGGAAGCCCAAAATCATTTTTGCCAACATTGGAATACCGAGGCTGCCGACTTTGCAGATATGTACGATCACTGCCTCCAAAGCTCAGTGTCCAGGAGGCTCTGGAGCCGAGAACACTATGCACCGAAAGCCATGATGCTGGAGTTTGCCCGGCAGGAGCCTGAAATGGTGCGGCTTGCTTTTAGAGATCTTTTCGACGAAACCAGGGATATCGAGGTGCGTATGGATAGGTTCCTGTTCTATTGTAATGAGCTTCTTAGGGATTATAAATCAAGGAATTACAAGCCGATGTTCAATCGTCACTTTCACGATGATGAATCTGCAATGATTTCACTGTACCTCGCTTTCAGGTACCCGGAGCGGTATGCGCTCTATCAGCATGCAGCCTTTATAGGGATGCTGCGCGATCTGGGGAGTCCGGACTTGCCGCCTGCACCCGACCCGGCAAGGTATTTCAAGGTAACAAGAACGCTATTCCAAATGATGGTCAAAGATGATGAGTTAATGGCTCTGCATCAAAGAAGGTTCCAACCAGAGGAGGGCAGAGGATTGATGCTCGTATTCGAGTTTTGTCTGCTTGATTCTGCCGGTTTGCCTTAATCCTAAGGTAATAGCCTTATCGGGGCATCTTCCGAAGGTCAACGGTTGGTTCGCGTCAATGGGAAATGCTAATTCCGGCCAAGGATATCTTTTTTCCTGTTGTCAAGCACCGGAAAGGGTCTTGGTGCTTCATCCTGGGTCTGGGTGAACACATTTTCTATGTATTTCCAAATACCTTTTTCAAATTTATACCCCTCGTAACTGCCGTCGGGATAGTGATTGATTCCCTCCCCATCCTCTCCGGGCATGGCAATCAGATGGTCATGGATGATAATGCCGAGTGCAGGATCAAAATTAAACCGCACGGAAGCGGCGGCTGCATATTCGAGCACTCTCCTTTTTTTGGGCGGACTTTGCGCGTCGTGAACAAATACCGGAGCGCCAAAAACAGGTTGCCCGTCCCGGAATTGCAGCACATCGAGTACCTTGCGCTTTCTGAAAAAGGAGTAACCGTCGAATCCAAAAAGCAGGTAATACCGGCCTTTGCCCAAATCACATTGTTGAATATGGTAATACACCGCTCCGTACCATTTGTCGGGCTGGAGCTCCATTTGTTCCAAATCCCCGGAAAGCTCAAAGGAGCGGTCCACTAAAGGGTAAAGCTTTAACTCTTTGGAGTTCATCTGAATGGCCCCGTAATAGCGATATTCGTCCTTGTCCACATAAAGTTGCCATGAAAAAATCCTGAAGCTGCTGTCGGGCGGGTACATGATGGAAACCGACTTCAACTGCTCGAAAGGGTAGTGGAAGGAGTTGGGGTTTTTTAAGGCTTGTACCAGAGCCGGTATTAGTTTGCGGCATGCGGCAAATCTGAATTCCGGCATGGAATCATTGACAATGGCGTAGGCAAGCAGCCCGAGCGTATCCTCTGTATCATCCCAGGATGCCAGCTCCGCTTCCGTGAAATGTGCTTTCCATGCCGGGGTTTCAGTCTGCGCCATGGCTGAATGGCACCAAAAAATGATTACCGGGAGGATTACCAGGTATTTCTGCATAGGAATGACTTATTGACACCTGTCAAACGCTGACCACCTCTTCAAAATTGTATGCCTTGCTGAATGGTCGTTTGGTTTGGGTAGCATCACTGCTTATCTCACGACCATTTTGCCTGTGGCCTGGCCCGTTGCACCGAAAAGTCGGTAGAGGTAAATGCCCGGAGGCAAATCTTCCCGGTCAATGCGCTGCGCTCCGGAATGGATGTCTGACCAGGATTTTAGAAGCCGCCCCTGCATGTCCCGAATTTCCAGCTGGAAAGTATGCCCATGCGGATTCGCAAACCGAAGCAGGGTGGATTGGTCAAACGGGTTGGGCTGTAGAGAAACCGCGATCTTTTGGATGTCTTCGGCGGTACTGCTGACCTGATATTCCACGCAGCCGTCCTGAATCTGGTGGCTGGTGCGGTGGGCATTTCGATCTACAATATCCACAATGCGGTCAATACATACGAGTCCGGTATCAATTTCGCTGTAGTAAATGCGGCAGAGAGGTTGAAAGGTGTTGGATTTGGCCACTGCCGAGTCTTGCCAGGAAATGCCGATGACCATACCCTCGGTGATGTTATTCCTGGGAGCGATGGGGAAAACAGCAGGGTCAACTAAGTTTTCTACATGCTGAATGCGGATACCATCCATCTTGAATTGATAGGCGGTCACATAAGCCGAAGGGTTGCGCATACCGATATCTATATATTGTTCCTCGAAGTTGGCATCCAAAATACTTAGCGTTACGGTATCCAGGGTGTTGTTGGCGCCGCCGGGGAAATTGCAGTGATCATGCACGCCCTGGCCGACGTGGGGATGGAGCCTGCCGAAGTTCAGGCAGGAAGAAAGCAAGGCGGCATCATACACGGAAATCTGTTCATCGGCATTAAGGTCATTACAAGGCGTAGGTTCGATATCGTTGCTCAAAATTCTGGACACGTAATTTTCTGCATCCTGCACTTGTTGAATGCCATTTTCATCTAAGTCACCTCGAAGCGTAGTACCGCCGCAGGCACCGGTACAATCTGGCTGAACGGGACCGAAAGGCGTGCCGTTGCAATCCGTATAAGGCGGGCAATCGGGGTCAATGGTCATTTGCAGGGTTCCGGAAGCTCTGCTGAGTTGGATGCACACCTGCGCCCAATTGTTGAGAGTGTCCATTTCCAGTTGGCCGAGCGCATCGGGGGCATTGCCCCAATTGACGCGGGTGACAAAAGTATAGCGCCCGTCGGGGATATCCGTAACATCTATCCACTGGCAGGCGAGCCCCGAAGAATAAATGTCGTGACAGCCGGCAGAAATACCCATATTGCCACAACTGAACTGTGGTGATCCGGTAGTACAACCCAGATCCAACACGCAGAAGCCATTTTTGAATCCTGCCGGCGTAACGGCTCCGTACTGGTCAAAGAGCAGATATTCAGCATAGCCGGCATAGTGGAAGTGGTTGTGGCAATTATCCCAGGTGAATTGGGTGTTCGAGGTGCTGGGCTGGCCGATAAAGTAATCTCTCTGACCTTCATTGGCAATCCAGGTCGAAAAGCGAATAATATCCCGTTGGCCGAATCCGCGGAGACATCCTTCCTGAATCAGACAGGCGTCGGAAGAGTTTATAGTGGTCAGAAAAATGGAGTTCCTTAGAATGTCTTCCCGCATTACAAGATCCGGCCCTGGAGGACATTCCGGATCGCCCTGAGGCAGACAAGATCCGTCATCTATGGTGGCGAGGGGATTGTAATTGCAGGAACCGGGATCCATGCACCCCGTGACCGGCCCCTGGTATTCTAAAGTCCAATAAATTGGTCCGTCACAGGCGTTATGGTCATCGCCAATGCGGATGTAATAGGTTAGACCACCCTGAAAATGGCCCCTAACGGAAGCGAGGGTGTCGCAACCTTTTTCATCATCATCGAAAAAGATGGTACCCTCGTTGGTTTCTCCGGGAAGAATGCCATCACAGGTGTCATACACCCAGATTTTAGTATCACAGGCATTGGAATCACAGGTGCTGATGCGGTAAATTCCGGTGGAATCAGGCGTAAAAGCATACCAGGTGTCTTCAAAAGCTGACCAAAACGCATTGTCGGATGTTACCGGTATGGCGGTGGTGCATACCTGACCAGGTTGGCAATTATAATGTACGGTGACCTGGTCACCAAAATCGCGCCCTGAGGCTAACGTATCTAAACCGGCTATTACCATAAAATAGCCGGGAGCAAAAATGCCATCGCCGTAGCTGTCCAGTATCCGTATGGTGATACAATCATCAGAGGGCACACAAACCTGGCGCTGATAAAGGGTATTATTCGCATAAGTGTTGTAAGGCAGGTTGAAATACAAAGTACCTGATGCTCCTCTGACTTCCCATCCGGTTTCATATCCATACCCATCTGTTCTGATTTGTACCAGAATGGAGGTCTGCCCAGGAATCGGGCAAGGCGGCTGGGCACGAAGCGACAAAAAAGATGTTCCAAAGGTAACCATGGCCAAAAAGAGGTATCGCATGAGGAGCTAATTGAAAAATTAATGGGCAAACATAGTTTTTTTCTGCTATTTCCCGGCATGGGAATAATTATCTGCCATGCGGTTTCCTTTTTTTTTGAGGGTTGTACCCTATCTTTAGGCGTTATTGAAAATGTCAATGCTTTGCTATGGAGATAGTGTTGCTTGCCGTGGTAGCTTTTGCGGCTTCTTTGCTGACCTTTTTTTCAGGTTTTGGCCTTGGAACGCTGTTGACACCGGTATTTATGGTGTTTTTTCCGGCAGAGTTGGCCATTGCCCTTACCGGGGTGGTTCATTTTTTCAACAA
>CAYTNI010000285.1:0-4463 GCA_964439115.1 uncultured Saprospiraceae bacterium | reverse complement strand
CGATACAGGAATTTTATTCGTTAACCAAAGTTGCATTTGCGACTTGAATTCAGGTATTGGCATTTATGCGGTAATCGCAACCGAAATACTGGCCTCCATAAAACGTACTTGAAGTACTAAGACAATTTTAGGGAATTGCCCTTACCCAAGTAAGCTGCGCAAATTTGCAGGCGTGTAATTAATAGACTTTAGCGTCTTGCGATCTTCCTTCCGATACACTAAGAAAACCCCGTCTCTCTCCTCAAAAAAACAATCGGTTTGTTTGTTGGTTCGGTAGTATTCCACGGTGGCTTCTGCTTCTTCTCTGTTGTGACAAACCTTGCTCATGTTGGAGCGCTGTACTTCATCGAAGAGCGCCCTAAATTTTTCCCCCAGGCCAAATTCCAGCACGGCCCCGCTAAGCACGTACTGCAGGTCGCACAGGGCATCCGCCACCGCTACAATATCCCGTTCGTAAATGGCCTCCTCGAGTTCGCGCAGCTCTTCCGCGAGAAGAGACACGCGTAGTTTGCATCTTTCCGGTGCAGGAATCACCGGCTCTGGCTCAATGGGATGTTTAAAAGTACGGTGAAATTCCGCTACCTGATTCAAAGCATCGAGTTGTTCCATGTTTACAAAATTAATTGAATATGAAGCGTTTATTAAAATTCAATCCGACTTACTTTTTCTGTCCATATTTTCTGCGCCAGTAATACAATGGTATGGCCCCAAGAGCAATCAGGAAAATGCCTAGTGCCGCTTCACGAGGCCGCTGGAAACAGGTGATGACCACCAAAACAGCACAAAACAGCACAAAAATCGCAGGCACGAGTGGATATCCCCATGCTTTGTAGGGCCGCTCCGTGTGTGGTTCCTTTTTTCGCAATACGAAAACACCAAAAGCAATAGCTCCGTAAAACATGAAAGAGGCAAAAATCAGCATATCCGTCAGTTGGTCGAAAGAACCGGAAAATACCAGCGTACACGACCAGACCATCTGCATCAGCAAGGCATTGCCGGGCGTGCGATAGTTCGGATGAATTTTGGCTGCTCTTTGGGAGAAATATCCATCCCGGCCCATGGCAAAGTAAATCCTCGCTGCGGTGAGGATGGTCGCATTGGTACATCCTAGCGTAGTAATGATAATCAGAAGGGAAATGAACCATAATCCAGGCTGCCCGAAGAGTTGTTCGATGACCGCTACCGCGGCAATGGTATTGGTATCCTTGGCGAGGGCTACCATCTGATCCATAGGCACCACGTACAAATAGGTGAAGTTCACCGCCAGATATATAGAGATGATGATGGCAATGCCTATCGTCAATGCCAGCGGAATGGTGCGTTGAGGGTTTTTAACTTCATCCCCGATAAAGCCGATATTGAGCCATCCCTCATAGGCCCAAAAGGCAGAAAGCATGGCGGCAAACATAGGACCTACAATGCCCAGGCTTCCCGAAAAGGACGCCGGAGGATAGCCCGCTGCGGGCTGCATCACATTTTCCCAGTTGCCGTCGCCGAAGGCGATGCCCAGCAGCACGATCAAGGCAAGGCTCGCCACCACCAACACTGTGATTACCTTGCTTACCCACCCGCCGTGCTCCACGCCTCGGTAGTTGATGCTTACCAAACTGATGATCAGAGCCACCGCCACTACCTTGACCCCCAGGTTTTCCAGGGGGCGAAATGCCCACAACACCGTCCAGGCTTCCCACTCCGGGCCAAGGCGAGGCAACTCTACCACCGCGTTGACTGATTGGGAAAACACATAAGCGATGGAGGCGATGGAGGCAGACTGAATGACTGAAAAACTCGTCCAACCATAAAAGTAGGCAAAAACCTGGCCATAGATTCGCTTGAAGTAGGCATAAGGACCACCGCTCGTGGTAATCATGGAGCCTATTTCGGCAGTAGTCAACACCCCGAGAAGGGTTACCAGGCCGGCCAACACCCAGGCCAGCAAAACCAGACCCGGGGACTGAAGCCCCTCCGACATAGGTACCACTTTTTTATAGACCCCGGAGCCAATAATGGAGCTGACGAACAGTATGACGGCGCTGGGAAGCCCGAAGGCTCTGACAAGATCTTTGTGGCCGGCGGTTTCGGTGTGTTGCATGGCTTGAGTGTTCGATAAATTGGTAAATGATGGACAAGGTATGAAATCAGACGTTTTTGGAGATATTTTTATGCCCGGGCGAGAAAAAATTTTAACGCTTATATCCGTTTACCACGCAGGTCGAAGTTTAATGGGGCAATTTTGGAATAATCAAGGTAGTTTGTGAATCAGCACTTATTTTTGCAAAAATTATTGCCTTGAATCGCAAATCACTGTACACCCTGGCTATCGGAAGCTTAGGCGCCATCACCTACCTGCCATTTTTGGGCGGGGTGCATTTGTTCGACTGGGATGAGATAAACTTTGCAGAAGCGGCTCGGGAAATGCTGTTGCTGGATGATTATCTGCGCGTTTTCATCAACTTTCAACCATTTTGGCAGAAGCCGCCGTTCTTTTTCTGGCTTCAGGCAATATCTATGGAGATTTTTGGCGTCGGCGAATATGCGGCCAGGTTTCCCAACGCGATTTGTGGTATCATCACGCTGATGTGGTTGTTCAACGTCGGGGCGCGGTTCCACTCCCTTCGGTTTGGCTTGCTTTGGACCGGCGCCTACTATGGCTCTACCCTACCCCTCCTGTATTTTAAATCGGGCATCATTGACCCGTGGTTTAACTTATTCATCTTCCTGGGTCTTTACAATTTTGTATTGTTTTATTGGAAGAAGGAGGGCTATCAGGGCATTGAGCTTCCAAAACCTACCTTATGGTACCTGCTCGCTGGTGGCTTTTTCATTGGACTGGGCATGTTGACCAAAGGGCCAGTAGCTTTGTTGCTTGCCGGACTAACCATGGGCGTGTATTGGTTCTATAAGCGATTCAGGTTGTACGTCAGTATTCCAGAGGTTGTCCTGTTTTTGTTGGCCTCGGGTCTGGTAGGCGCAGCCTGGCTGGGGCTTGAGACCCTTAAAAACGGCGACACTTTCGTTCGGGAGTTCTTCGCCTATCAGTACCGGCTTTTCAGCACGCCGGATGCGGGCCATAAGGGATTCCCCGGCTATCATTTCGTGGTACTGTTATTGGGGTGTTTTCCGGCCTCTGTTTTTGCCATTCGGGCGCTGGGTAAGGCCCTCGATACCGGGGAGGAACATTTGCAGGATTTTCAGCGCTGGATGAAGTACCTGTTCTGGGTGGTGTTAATCCTGTTTTCGGTGGTGCAATCCAAAATCGTACACTATTCCTCGATGGCCTATTTCCCGCTAACCTTCCTCGCCGCGGTGGTCATGCTTCAAATCCTGGAAGGGAAAATTGAATTCAAGTCCTGGATGAAGAAGATCCTGATGACCATTGCCGGGCTTATTACCTTGGTTTGTGTTGCGCTTGCCGTTTTGGGTAAAAACCCCGAATGGTTAAAAGGAATGCTGAAAGACCCCTTTGCCCAGGGCAATCTTGAAGCAAATGTGGTCTGGACTGGATGGGAAATACTACCCGCGCTGGTATTGTTATTGGTTGTTTGGTTGTTTTTCCGATATTTCAGACGTGGGGAAAAAGCCACCGGTATGACCATCCTTTTTGGAGGTAACGCACTGTTTGTGCTGCTGGCGCTGGTTTTTTATGTCAAAAGAGTTGAAGGATATTCGCAGCGGGCTGCTATTGAGTTTTTTAAAAGTAAGTCGGAAGAAGATTGTTATATCATCACCTACGGGTATAAATCCTACGCCCAATTGTTCTATGCGGCGAAGCGGCCCGTCACGGATACCCGAAGCTATGACCAGGAATGGCTACTGCGCGGCGCCGATATCAACAAGCCCGTGTATGTAGTGGCAAAAATCCACCGTGCTGAGGCTTTGAGAGACATTTCTGGGTTGCAGGAAACCGGCAGGCGCAACGGATTTGTATTTTTTGAAAGAAAACCACCTCGAGATGAATAATCCGGCTTCAGTTACCCTACTCCAGCTCCAGGAATTTATCCGGCAGGTGCTGGCGCTCAATTTTCCCGAATCGCTCTGGGTGGAAGCCGAAATTGCAGAAGTGAGTACTTCGCGCGGCCATCGCTACCTCTCTCTGATTTACAAGGAGCCGGGAGCAGATGAGCCTTCTGCGGCTGCAAATGCCGTAATTTGGCTGGGCCAATGGAACATGCTCCTAAGAAAGCATGGAGAACAGCTCCTGCGCGAGTTAACCCAGCCCGGAGTGCTGGTCAGAATGAAGGCAAGGGTCGAATTTCACGAGCGCTACGGATTAAAACTGGTTCTGGAGGATCTAGACCCCACCTATACCTTCGGGCTCTGGGATTTGCAGCGCAAGGAAGTGTTAGACAGACTCCTTAAAGAAGGCCTTCCCGAAAAAAATGCCGCCCAGAAACTTCCCAGCGTGGTCCAGCGCATTGCAGTCATCAGCACAGAAAAAGGTGCCGGCTACCAGGATTTTATCA
>CAYTNI010000284.1:0-4473 GCA_964439115.1 uncultured Saprospiraceae bacterium | reverse complement strand
TGTTTTTTCAATGTAATGCCTCGGGCGGATTATTCAGCCAATGCTCCAAATTTGCGAAATCCAGTCTGGCCCGACGCGGGAGTCATCATCAAAAAATAACAGCAAATCCGCATCGGCCTCTTCCACCGCTCGGTTGCGGGCCAGCCACAAGGCCTTTTCTTCTTGCTGCAACACCTGAAGCGAAAGTTGATAATCGTCGTAAAAATCCTTGCGAAATGGCATTGACTGGTCCACTACGATAACTTCAAAGTTGGGATAATCCTGCGATTCAAGATCGCGCAATGCGGCTGCAAGGTACTCGTAGCGGTTGAGCGTTGGAATGATGACGGAAATCAGCGGAGGAGGAATTTTCGGCTCCGGTATTTCCGGTTGTGGAAAAACGCGGGCATATACATTAAGGCGCTCAGTTTTTAGCTGTTTCCAAAACCCCGAAATTTCCCGGCAAGGATGGTGAAAAGTCAATAGCCGCAATACAAGAATATACCAACTCCATAAAGGGTGGAAAAAACGTCGAATAAACCGGTAATTATCTTCAGGGTCACTGTGTGGGGGATGGGCTGAAATGGTTTTAGTATCCGACGGAAGGACAAACCCTTTCCGCCAGGCCTGGTAGGCGGCATCGCACAAAGCGCCTTCAGCTGTTTTGTATCCTCCAGTGGATTTTCCGAAAGAGGAAAATTCAATAAGGGATTGCCATTTCGAATCAAGTGATTCGTAATCTGGAAAATAGGCATGGTCTATTGCCGTCGGAAGCCTAAAATACCAGGCGGGGGTTATATATCGGATAAAGGAAAAAGGCATTATTCCTGATAAAAGGCTTTAAATCTGCTCATCTGATCGTTCAGATTGAACTCCGACTCGATGCGTTGTCGGGCGGCCTGCCGAACCGCTGACTGCTTTTCCGGACTTAGCTCTATGATCTCGCGGATTTGCAAGGCAAGGCGATCAGGTTTCCGAATCGGTACAATCCATCCCGTAATGCCATGCCGGATATTTTCGCGCAACCCTTCTGCATCGGAGGCCACGCACAACAACCCCATAGACTGAGCTTCCAGCAAGGCATTGCCAAATCCTTCGGATAAGCTGTATTGCACGTAAATATCTGCGTTTTCCAGTGCATCTTTGACTTCCCTGGCGGGCTGGTCACCTCTGAATACCACACAGGATGACAACCCCAACTGATGAGCTGAAAATTGGAGCGCCTCCAGCTCCGGACCCGATCCTATAATATGGTAAATAAATTCCACACCCTCCGCTTTTAAAAGTGTGAGCGCCTCCAGCGTATGCATTAGCCCTTTCTTCCAGTGCAAACGAGCTACTGTTAGGATGCGAATGGGAAATTGCAGCGACATTCGCGGCTTTTCAGCGCGAAAAAAACCAACATCCACCCCAGGGGTTATTTTTCTAATGTCCTTGACCGCAATGTCCAAGCCGGTGGAAGCTGCCAACACCAGTAGGTCATCCGAAATGGTATGTATTCTGTCAGCATTCTGCCACAATAATCGGTAGCACCCCGGGTATTTCAAAGGGAAAATGCTCACATCAAACCCGCGGATGCTTACTGCCATTCTGGCTCCAATGGCCTTTGCCGTATGTTCGCGGCCAAGCCCAAGGGTGGCAAAGCCGAAATGTAGCCAATCCAGCTTCCTGCCTAAAATATGGCTGTTCAAATACATATTTTTCAGGGCATCCCTGGTGGAAAGCCCCGATGACCGTTCCAGACGGAAAAAGTGACGAGCACGCGTGCCGTGAAAAATAAAGAGCGGGAAAAGATGCCAAATCAGATAAAGGGCCAAAATGAGGCGCGATTTACTGACCGGTGGCGGGGTGAATTGCGGACAAAGGTCAAATGCTGGTTTTCCGGAAGGTGCAAACAAAACCACTTCAAAGCCCAACTGTTGTAAACCTGCAATTTTCGAACGGAAAAAAGTCTCCGAAATACCCGGAACTGCTGCTAAAACCAACCCTATGCGCATGTGTTAGGCATTGGATTGCTTTAGCCCGTACAATTGAAGCAATTCAGCACCTACCCTATCGTAGGAGTGGTATTTCCTGGCGAACGCTCTGCCCTCATTTCCAATTGCAGCGAGCTGATTGCGCTCCCGGCAAAAATGCAGTACAATATCTGCCAGAGTGCCCTTATCCGCTGAAATGACAGGTGGTTTTGCGGGTTCGTAGGCGGTATAAACGGGATTGAGGTAACTGATTACCGGTGTGCCGAGGGCCATGGCCTCCAAGGAGGTATTTCCGTAGGTACCTGTGCGCAGTTGGTCAATGACCATGTCTGCCCGGAATAATTTTTCCAACACCTGGCGGTGAGGTATGCCCTGGATTTCTTCATATTCCACCACCTCAGAGAGCTTAGCCATGGACTGACGTACTGCTTCAGTGCCCTTGGCGAGTGTATTGGTGGGAATATGGACAACTTTTAGTTTGCGCGCTATAGGAGTAGGCTTTTCTGTGTTGTCCAGGGGACTTACGTCCACGATATTGGGAAAAACTGAACAGGGAATATTTGCAGAGCGCAGCAGCTCGGCAAGCTGTCCGTCCTTGACGAGTATTTTTTCTGCGATGCCGGCTTCGTTATGCACTTTTTCAAGCACCACCTTTGAAAGTTCTGTGGATTCCATATCGGGTCGGATTTCACTTCCACGGTAGTGTATAAAAACTCTCAGGCCGAGGGATTTGGCTAATTTTAAATCCAAAGCGCGATGAAAAAGCGAATATCCCTTATGGATATGGAGGATGTTGAACTGATTGAGTATTTGAATGAGATAGGTTGCTTTTCTCCATCGCCCCGACCACAAGCCTGAGCGCGAAAAATCCAGCTCCCTGTCGGCAATGGTCGAGCTTAATGTTTTTTGGTAAATCCAGGATTCAGCAGGCACCCGGTGAAGCTTTAATGCCTGGGCGTAGCGCCCGGGTTGCCCTCCAATATCAATGAAACCCTGTAAAACCCTATTCTGCATGGCATTTCCAACTGGATTCCACCCAAAGCCCTTTTTTAAGAAGTTTGGCAGCCCCTATAGGAAATTCAGGATGTTCTGCCACAAAAATACGGCAAAACGACTCTACCAAAAATTCTTTCCGGTATTCATTCCGGAACTCTACATCCATAAAATAAGTGCCTGGAAGCAGGGGGTTCTGAGGTATGGAACAATGGATTCCCAACCGCTGACGCTCCCATTCTCCAAAATCAAAGTTGGCGTACAGGTTGCTGACGGTAAAAAGGACATGACCTTCCTCGTTGCGGAAGGAAAACTTGAGTACAGGGTTGAAGAAAAGACCTGCCGGATTTTCAATCACGAAGGTTAAATCAAGCTTTTCACGACAGTGTAGGTGAATATGCTGGGTAGCATGCTGTCCATTGATGTCAAAATGTGGTATAGTGTATGATTTCAGACGGAGTTGTCCCGGATTTTCCTCAAAATTTTGCAGGTATTGGTCAATCACAGCTTTGGAAGGCCCCTGTGCGACAATTTGCCCTTGCTGCAAGAGCAAGGCGTTCGGGCATAATTGGGCCACTGCTTGCATATCGTGGCTTACGAACAAAACAGTTCGGCCTTGTCCGGACGCCATGCCCTGAATTTTACCGAGGCATTTTTTTTGAAATTCGGCATCACCCACAGCGAGAACTTCGTCAATGACAAGAATTTCGGGTTCCAGGTGAGCGGCAACGGCAAAGCCAAGGCGCACTTTCATGCCCGAGGAATAGAATTTGACGGGGGTGTCGATATATCGCGCTACACCGGAAAATTCGACAATTTCGTCAAATTTGGCCTGAATTTCCCGGCGTCGCATTCCAAGGATTGTGCCGTTAAGATAAATATTCTCCCGACCACTCAATTCAGGGTGAAAACCGGTACCTACCTCCAACAGGGCAGATACATGGCCGCTAAGGCGAACTTCGCCAAAACTGGGCTCGGTTATGCGGCTAAGGATTTTCAGCAGGGTGCTCTTACCGGAGCCATTGTGCCCGATGATACCGAGTACCTCACCCTCTCTGACCTGGAAGTGAAGGTCTTTCAGCGCCCAGAAAACGCTTTCATCATCCTTGCCGAACTTACCCATTCCCCGTAACTGACGCAGGTTGTGCCATGGAGATCGAACCAGATTGCCGAAATGTTCCAGCAGGGTATCTGACCGGCGTTTTTGTACGCCTATCCGATAGCGCTTGCTCAATCCTATGACATCAATGGCGGGTGGCATCAGGCGACGTCTGCAAATATGCGCTCCATCCTCCGGAAGTACAGCGCACCAAATACGAAAATCAAAAGGGCAACCATCATTCCTGGGGTAATAATACTCCATGGCACCGGTTGTGTGCCAAGCAAAACGGCTCTGAATCCTTCAATTACCCCTACCATGGGGTTCAGGCTATAGCCAAATAGCCAACTTTTCGGTACACTGCTAGCGGGGTACACCACTGGAGCCGCATACATCATTAGTTGTACCAGAAAAGGTATGGCGTGC
>CAYTNI010000283.1:0-4527 GCA_964439115.1 uncultured Saprospiraceae bacterium | reverse complement strand
TTTCAATATATTATATTCAAAATATAGGCAAAACAAGCAATTTTTACTTCCGGGTATCCATACCGCGACCCGTTTCCGTTTTGACAGCGCAAGATAGCCAAATGCCCGATATTGTGATACCTTTGTATCTTTCAATTCTCCTTGCGCATGACCGCCGCACAATTGTACAATCAAATTCGGGTAAAGCAGTCACTCCTCTGTATCGGACTCGACCCTGAATTACATAAAATTCCGCCGCATCTGCACGACTACGACAATCCGGTTCGGGAATTTCTGAAAGAAATAATAGCCGCTACCCACGACCTGTGCATCGCTTACAAGCCTAACCTGGCCTTTTTTGAGGCTCTGGGGGTAAGTGGCATGCAAACCCTCGCGCAGGTAATGGACGCTGTGCCGCCCCAAATCTTTACCATTGCGGATGCCAAACGCGGGGATATCGGCAACACCTCCCGGCTTTACGCCAAAGCCTTTTTTGAGCATTTTCGCTTCGATGCCATCACGGTAGCGCCCTACATGGGGGAAGATTCCGTAAAGCCATTTTTAGAGTTTCCGGAGAAGTGGGTTATTCTCCTTGCGTTGACCTCCAATGCCGGCAGCGCTGATTTTCAGTTTACTGTGCAGGAAGATGGCCACCCGCTGTACGAAAAGGTAATCCGGAAGGCGCAATCCTGGGGAAATGCCCAACAGATGATGTTTGTGGTGGGCGCGACGCATCCGGAACAGCTTGCGCGCATCCGGTCATTGGCTCCCGACCATTTTATGCTCGTGCCCGGTGTGGGTGCGCAAGGGGGCGATTTGGCTTCCGTATGCCGCAACGGTCTAAACAGCCGTGGTGGTTTACTGATAAACGCCTCCCGTGCGATTCTCTATGCGGGATCAGGCAAAGATTTCGCCGAACGTGCCCGGGAGGCAGCTTTGGCCATGCAGCAGGAGATGGCGTCGCATCTTCGCCAGATGGGCCTGGTTTAAATTACCAGCCTATACCGTAATCTTCTCCGTGGTTGCTGGAGCCGCCTTGAAAAGCCCCGTTTTTCCAATCAAAGAAAATGGCGTTGATCGGCCCCGAACTGCGCCGTTCAAAACTTAGTTTGTAGCCCATTTTTTGTAATTCGCGCCTTGTCCAGTCCGGAATTTCTTCCGAGAGGGTAAGTGCTCCCGGCTTGGTGTCGTGCTTGCCGAAGGAGTTGCGCATTTGATAGCTGTTGATGTTGGCTGCTTCGCAGGCCTCCTGCACGGTCATGCCAAATTCAACCATGTTGAGGAAAAATTGCAGCAGATTTTGATCCTGAGTGTCACCACCCTGAACGGCAAAGGCGAGAAAGGGTTTGCCGTCCTTGAGGGCCAGAGATGGTGTCAGGGTCACGCGGGGACGTTTGTAGGGTTCGAGTACGTTGTACGGGTTGTCTTTTGCATCCAAAACAAAACTTTGCAGGCGCTGACTCATCCCAATGCCGGTTTTGCCGGCAATGACTGCCGGCACCCAGCCGCCGCTCGGGGTGGCAGAAACAATCCAGCCATCTTTATCGGCAGTCACCACGGTGGTGGTGCCGGCGAGAAAAGCGTTTTTAAAGTCCTGATCCAAAAAACCTGACGCCGTGGAGTCTGCCTGCGCATTCCAGTTTTGCAAATGCTGGAGGTAAGGGTTTTGCTCTCCCTGAAAAGGGTAGGGGTCTCCCGGGCCGGCCTGAGCATCATTTTTCGAAAGGTTGATCTTTTGAATGCGGGCCCTGGCGTATTCCTTCGACAATAACCCGCGAATGGGTTCTGCCGGAGGGAAGTATGGGTCGCCGTAATAGTAATCGCGGTCGGCAAAGGCTAAATTCATCACTTGATAGAGGAGATGGATATAGGATGCCGAGTTGTACCCCATGGCTTTGAGGTCGTAATTTTCCAGCATATTTAATGCCTGGAGCATAGCGGGGCCTTGTGTCCATGCATCGAGTTTAAATACTTCAATGCCTTTGTAGGAGACACTCCTGGGTTCTTCCTGAATAACCTTCCAGCGCGTAAGGTCCTCCATGGTGATAAGTCCGCCCTGTTCCTGGCAACCCCTGACGAACTCCCGGGCGATATCGCCTTTGTAAAAGCGGTCATAAGCGGCCTGAATGGCATCTTTTCTGGACTTGCCGTCGCGCAGGGCTTGATTTTCGGCATCCACCATTTTCTGAAGCGTTTGGAGCAGGTCGGTCTGGCGAAAGATTTCACCAGGGTGAGGTGCTTCGCGATCTTCACCCAAATGGGGAAGCATGACAGATTTTGCGTAAGGCCAGGCTTTGATGCGCTCTTTATGACGCTCCATGAGGTCGGCGGTCTGAGCCTCGATAGGATAACCTTCCGCAAGTTGCATGGCGGGTTTGAGGACTTGCTCCAGACTCAGCGTACCATACTCGGCCAGCATGAAAAGCAGTCCACCGGGTGTGCCGGGCGTTACTGCGGAAAGCGGACCGTATTCCGGCGGGAAAGCCATGCCTTTCGACTTGAAAAACTCTGGGGTAGCTCCGGTAGGAGCGAAGCCCAAAGCGTTGATGGCGATGACTTTTTTCAACTTGGGGTGGTAAAGCAACACCTGAGTTTCGCCGCCCCAGCTCAGCACGTCCCACATCGTACAAGTGGCGGCCAGCATGGCACAAGCGGCGTCCACTGCATTTCCGCCCTGGTGAAACATGGCAGCGCCGGCGGTGGCAGCAAGGGGTTTTCCGGTGATGGCCATCCAATGTCGGCCGTGCAACATAGGCTTTTGTGTTGGCTGAGCCCAAAGCATGGTGGCGCCAAACAGGAAGGTTAGGAAAAGGCAGGATGTCTTCATGTGGGAAAATTTTGGTCTATCGCATGGTTTTCCATTTGGAGCCCCCGACTTGAGGAATGTGGAGATTCCGTTTGGCTTCTGTATATAATTTGAGGGCAAGGAGCGCTGCAAACTGTCCTTCCCGGCGGTTGCTTTCCCGTAGTGCGTCCAGGTTGAAGTAATGCTGCACGAAGTGGGTATCGAATTTTCCGGAGGTGAATGCCTCGTGTTCGCAGACAAATTTCCCGAAGGGCAGGGTAGTGGCCACCCCTTCAATCTGGTACATTTCTATGGCCTCCAGCATGCGATGGATGGCCGCGCTTCGCGTTTCGCCCCGGGTTACCAGTTTGGCAATCATAGGGTCGTAGTAGATAGGGATTTCCATGCCCTCCTCGAAGCCGTCATCCACTCGGATATCTTCGCCTTGGGGACGCTGATACCGATCCAGGCGGCCAATGCTGGGATGAAAGTTGTCGTAGGGGTCTTCGGCATACACCCGAAGTTCGAGGGCATGTCCCTGTATTTGAAGTTCATCCTGGCTGAAGGGCAGCGTTTCCCCACGGGCAATGCGGATTTGTTGTTCCACAAGGTCCACTCCGGTAATCCATTCAGTCACCGGGTGTTCGACCTGCAACCGTGTATTCATTTCCAGGAAGTAGAAATTGAGCTGTTCATCCACCAGGAATTCAACAGTACCGGCGCCCTTGTACTGGCATGCTTTGGCCACCATCACTGCGGCGTGACCCATGGCGGCGCGCACCTCAGGGGTAAGACAGGAGGAAGGTGCTTCCTCCACCACTTTCTGATGACGCCTTTGCACGCTGCATTCCCGTTCAAAGAGGTGTACTACATTGCCATGCGCATCGGCAAGCACCTGAATTTCGATATGGCGTGGAGAGGCGATGTATTTTTCGATAAAAACAGCGCCGTCGCCGAAGGCGGATTGTGCTTCACTGATGGCGCGTTCCATTTGTTCACCCAGGTCTTCCTCCCGGTGTACGATGCGCATGCCTTTTCCCCCTCCGCCGGCTGCGGCCTTTATCAGGATTGGGAATCCGATTTGAAGGGCAATTTTTCGGGCTTCTGCCACGTCTGAAATTGCAGATTCTGTGCCGGGCACCATGGGGATGTTATATCCTTTTACGGCATCTTTTGCGGCGAGTTTGTTGCCCATGACCTCAATGGCATACGGATCTGGTCCGATAAAGGTCAGACCGGCAGCCTGTACCTTTTCTGCAAAGGCGGCATTTTCGCTCAGGAAGCCATAGCCCGGGTGGATACCTTCTACGTCGAGAGCAAGGGCCGCTTCGATGATTTTGTCGCCCAATAAATAGGATTGGCTGGATGGCGGGGGGCCGATACAGACGGCTTCATCTGCAAAGCGAACATGGGGTGCATGGCGGTCGGCTTCTGAAAAAACGGCGACCGTTTTTACACCCATTTTTCGCGCAGTGCGCATGACGCGAAGGGCAATTTCTCCGCGGTTGGCCACAAGTATCTTCTTCATAATCCATGCAATTGGTCGCGAAAATACAAAAAACGCCGATAAGCGACTAAGTGGCGCAAAACCAAATTATCGCATAAGCTCTTTGGCTTACGGGTCATGCGATGAAAGACACCCAGCCCATGAATTGAGTTTTCAAAGTATTATAAATTTTGCAATGCGACTATTGGGTTTGCGCCCGCGAATAGTTGGAGTTGGTGCTGTGTTTTTTTTCCTGGGTTGGTATGGTGGATTTTTT
>CAYTNI010000282.1:0-4528 GCA_964439115.1 uncultured Saprospiraceae bacterium | reverse complement strand
GGTTCCAAACTACGGATTGTATGGCCGCCTCCTGGAGATTGTGAATGAGCTCCAGCCAGGTGCTGTCACCCAGATGCAACCATGGATACTGTCCCTGAAAGTCGGTAATAAGCTCCACCGTAATGGGCGGTGGTTCTGCCAGGAGGATTTCCCGGGTAGCAGTACATCCGTTGGCATCTTCCAGTTGAAGGGTATAGGTTCCGGAGCGCAACCCCGAAAATTGAAGATGGGCTTGGGAGAGGCCGTTGTTAATGTTCAGCATCCATGGCGAAGCTGCTTCCTGAACATTGGTTACGGTAATACTGCCGTTGCTGTCACCCGAACAGGTAACAGGGTCTGTAATCCATGAAAAGGAAGGTTCCGTAATGACGCTGGTCACTACCACGGTATCACGTGCCTCACACCCATTGGCATCCTGCCGCACCGAGAGGACATAAGTACCTGGTCGGTCAGTTTCCGTAAACGGGATGCCCTGTTGAAAAACCCAACCGCCATCCGCAGACGTCCATTGTAGAAGAAATCCCGCTCCACTGCTGGTTTGTGGCCCGCCAATGGATACCTGCTGCATCCGGCAATCCAGGATTTGATCCGCACCGGCATCTGCCACGGGACGGGGTCTGACAATGACTTCCACCACTGAGGAATCTCCTGGACAGGGCAGAACAGCCTCCGTCCGATATTGAAACCTGTATGTTGCCGGCAGCAGATTTTCCGTAAATAGCACGCCATCACTGGCGGCAAAGGCGCCTGCCGGACAGGGAACAGAGGAGATGTCAGACCAGGTTCCGCCGGCATCTGCATCGCTTAATAACGTCAAAAGATCAAGCTGTCTGCGCTCGCCTGCGCAAACTTCCAGGGCTTGCCCCTGCATGCCGGCATTGGGTAATGCTACCACCCGGATGGGGCGGATGGATTCTTCCTCACAATCGCCGGCAATTACCTTGTAACTGATATTGTGGATGCCAGGGCCAACTACCGCAGGATCTAACTGGGTTGCTGCGCTTCCATTTACCCCCCATTGTCCGCCGGGGGTAGAAGTACTGTTTAGCAGCGAGTTCAATTCAAGCGGCGCCTGGTTTTCGCAAAGTACAGGAGGCATCTGGAATGATGGGTTCAACGCAGCCGGTCGAATGACCACGGTATCCGCAGATTCGCAGAATTGCCGAAGGGAGATGTCGTCCAGGCAAAAATCGTTGCCCGCTGCCGAGGTACTCATATTCTGAATGCAAATCTGTACGGAAGTGGCGTTGCCGGAATCCCAAACCCGGAAAAAGCGCGTCCAGTTACAGGTGGCATTGGGGAGTACAAAGTTCGATCCCACGGGCTGGCCATTGAAGCTGAACCGAAGTACGGAGGGGTTTTGTGTAGCAACTACCGCAAACCAGGCGCTAAAGGCATATTCCGTTTGCGGAGAAACCGATATGGTTTGGCACCAGATGTTGGAAACCGAGGTAGCGCCGTTCACAATCATCATCCGGTTCCCTCCGCTGTGGTCGGTGCAGGGCGCGAATTGACTGTGCACCAGATTGGCCGCCGTAGAGATGCCAAAAGTACCAGGATTGGTGACAGGGCCGTATTGACCGCTTGTTCCCGGCGTGTAACTCGAAGTAAATCCGGCGTTGCCCTGGCTGAAATCGCCATTGGTGACCAGCTCGGGGCCTGTCAGATTTTGCACCACAAGCCGGTATTCAGCGGAGCCATTTGCTTGCAGGCGCGTCTGTAGGGCATTGGGATTGGATACTCCGGTTGCAGGTGACCAGTACGCGGCCAGGTAATCGCCGCTAATCTGTCCGTTGAGATTAATAATCTGACCGGATTGACAGAAGTACTGGTCTTCGCCGGCGAAGACCGTAATACCGCAGGAGGAAATTTGTGCATGTAAGGGGAGACAGCACAGGCTGAACAATCCTACAAAAGGAAGTTTTGAAAGAAAAGCGTTTTGGGACATAAGTGCACGGTTTGAGGAATTTCCCTACCGGCCCTTTTTTTCTGACTCGCGGCAAAATTAGATGGTTTTTCTGAAAGAAGCAAGGTGCCGACCTTTCTTCCTCATTCCATACGGATTTTAGTGTACTTTTGTTGCCTTAATCGCCAGGTTCATGCCCGAAATTGGAAAAACTGTAGGAGTGGTGGGCGCCGGGAGCTTCGGCTCGGCCATTGGCAACCTCCTAGCCCGCAATGTCGAAGTGCTTTTGTATAGCCGCCAGCCGGAAGTGGTCGAAATCATTAATTCCAGGCATCAGATTTCAGGAGTTAACCTTTCCCCGCGCATCCGCGCAACTTCGCACATTGAGGAAGTCGCAGACGAATGCCGACTAATCATTCCTGTAGTTCCATCTGCCAGCTTTCGCGATGTGATGCGTCGCATGGGGCCTCATTTACGTCCATATCACGTGCTTATTCACGCTACAAAAGGTTTTGATGTGTCGGATGCCGGCTCGCCCGGAGAAATTGAGGGCATGCTGCTCACCCGCGAAAATGTTTGCACCATGAGTGAGGTCATTGTGCAGGAAAGCGCTGTGGTGCGGGTGGGGTGTCTCTCAGGGCCTAACCTGGCCTCGGAAATTCAGGAGGGACAGCCAACAGCCACGGTTATCGGCAGCCGTTTTGATGAGGTCATACAAATGGGCAAAAAAACATTAAGTGGCCCTAGTTTTCATGTATTTGGAACCAGCGATATCCTCGGCGCCGAGCTGGCGGGGGCTTTAAAGAACATCATCGCTTTAGGTTCGGGTATTCTCCGAGGCGTAGGATTGGGTAAAAACATGCAGGCCATGCTCATCAACCGTGGGCTTATTGAAATGATTTACTTCGGCAAAGCCATGGGTGCTACCCCCAAAGCTTTCCTCGGTACTGCCGGCATGGGTGACCTGGTGGCCACCGCTACATCCAGGAACAGCCGTAACTTCACCTTTGGTTTCAGGCTTGGATCCGGAGAGTCCAAAGCAGCAATCGAAAACTCCATGCCTGAACTAGCCGAAGGCGTGCGAACCCTTTATATCGCCCACCAGTTGGCCAATTACTACAAACTGCGCGTGCCGGTAACCCAAATGCTCTTTCAAATAGTGTTCCACGGACTCGACATCCACAAAGCCATTGAATATCTCATCAACTATCCTTATGATGTGGATGTGGACTTCCTGTAGTATGGACCGGAAATACCAGGCTATGAGGCGGTATCTCTCTATGTAAACTTCATGCCTACTTCGTACTCTTCGGAGGACATGATGGGCAGGATGGATGACAGGATTAAGGGCGAATAAATATCTGATAGAGATATTTTAGTGAAATAATCTCTTGAAATACAGATTTTTATCAAAAATGGCTCCAGGAATAAACGCGCCCTATTTTTTGTGTTTATGACTTTCCTGAATACCGTGGAGTTGCACCGGTTTTCCCTGCTTGCGCAAACGCATGTTCAGAAATTCCACAAACAGCGAGAAAGCAATGGAAAAATAGAGATACCCCTTGGGTACCGTTCCTACTTCAGAGCCGACAATGGACAAATGCGCCAGGTGAGCGCCTTCTGCAATCAGCATGAATCCAATCAATATGAGAAATGCCAGGCCGAGCATTTGAATAGTCGGGTGCCGGTTGACAAAATCCCCGACAGGTGCAGCGAACAACATCATGATCAGTACAGAAAATACCACCGCAATAATCATGATAATCAACGCTCCCTGTAATCCATTCGTCATCCCCACCGCAGTAAGAATGGAGTCGAATGAAAATACAATGTTTATAATGGTAATTTGAAGAATTACCCTGCCTAAGGTTTTTTGCAATTTCCCATCCGCTGATTGACCCTGAACCGTATCAGGGCCCTCCAGTTTATGCCTGATCTCGGAAGTACTCTTGTACAGCAGGAACAATCCTCCGGCAATCAGTATCAAACTCTGACCTGAAAAACCGGCCTTAATCCAGGCGGCATCAAACTTAATCCAGGGCTCCTCCATGGCAATCAGCCAGGAAACTCCAAAAAGTAAAGCAATACGCATAACCATAGCCAAAATCAAGCCAATACGGGCCGCCCGGGGCCTTTGCTCCGCAGGGAGTTTCTCACTGGCAATGGAGATGAATATGATGTTGTCAATCCCGAGGACGATTTCCAGAAAAGTAAGGGTTAATAGTCCCAGCCAGGTGGCGCCGTCGCCCCAAAGTGGCATCTCAAATGTCATGGCAGCGTAATTTTATGGCGCAAAATTAAACTATTTTGGGTTTACTTTCATCATTTCCAACCAAAGCGCTTTTTTCGGCGTTTAAGCCAAACAAAATGCAGTTTTCATGAAGCCTTTTGCGCATCTTTCTCTTCTCCTGGCCGCTCTGGTATTACCCTTATTGTTGCAGGCACAGGCTCCCGATCCCGCCATCCAGCAAGTACAGGTGGATGTGGTTTACCTCTCTTCAGATCTGCTCGAAGGCCGTGAAGCAGGCACCATCGGCGAGCAAATGGCCGCATCTTACATCGCTTCCCGCTTCGCCGAAATAGGCTTGAAGCCCGCTGGCCCCAAGGGAGGCTGGTACAATG
>CAYTNI010000281.1:607-4543 GCA_964439115.1 uncultured Saprospiraceae bacterium | reverse complement strand
ATTTGAATTTACAAAATCCTAAGGCGGTTTGCGGTCAGTATGCCATCACTTGGTGCAGCGATGTTAGCCATTTTTCCGCATTTGTCACAGTCGTCACGGTGAACATTCGTAATTTTACCGGGTAAAAACCTTCACCGTGGAAAAATCCTGGGAATTAATTCGTTCTGAAAACGGCCCAAACATCAAGTTGTTTCAGGTGCGCTACGACTGGATGCGCAATCCCCGAAACGGCGCCGAGGAGAAAATGGTGGTGCTCCAGGGACCCGATGCCTCCAATACGGTAGCAATCACCCTTAACGACGAAATCGTCCTGGTTCGACAGTTTAGGTTCGGAACCCGCGAATTTACCCTCGAATTACCAGGAGGACTCATGGAACCCGGTGAAACGCCACAGGCCAATGCCGCCCGCGAACTCGCCGAAGAAACCGGCTACTCCGGCTCAGAGTGGGCATTCCTCGGCAAAATACCCGCCAACCCCGTTTTCCAGGATCATTACATCCACCACTGGATGCTTCGCAACGCTCAACCCACCTCAGAGGTTTCACTGGATGCCGGAGAAGCTGTGGAAATTGTCCTCTTACCCTTAGAGGAGGCCAGAAAGGGATTACTGAACGGCATGTTCGCGCATCCCCACACCATGAGCGCCTTGTTGATGTTTTTTGCACAGGAAGGCCTCCTCTGAACCGTAAAGTCGCCGCGACTTATTACTTTTGCCCTTCGCCGAACCGAGTACATGAAAATGGATATCATTCAACTTATTCAACACACCGCAACCGAAGGCCTCCGTTCCCTTTTCGGAATTGAAGCAGAAGCCTCTGACATCATTCTTTCAAGCACCCGCAAGGAGTTCGAAGGCGATTACACCATCGTCGTATTTCCTTTCGCCAAGGCGGCCAAATGCTCCCCCGATGCACTGGGCCAACAACTCGGCGCCTACATGACAGAGAACCTGCCAAACATAAGCGGCTTCAATGTGGTGAAGGGATTCCTCAATCTTTCACTTTCCGACCAAACCTGGAAAGGATTTCTGGAATCCGTCTATGCGCAGGAAAACTTTGGGTACCACCCCTCCAATGGTCAAAAGGTGATGGTGGAGTTCTGTTCACCCAATACCAATAAGCCCATCCACCTCGGTCATATCAGAAATATCCTCCTCGGCTGGAGCAGCTACAAGATATTGAGCGCTGCCGGCTATGAAGTGGTTAAGGTACAGATTATCAACGACCGCGGCGTGGCAATCTGCAAGAGCATGCTCGCCTGGGAAAGATTCGGCAACGGCGAGACCCCGGCCTCCACCGGCATCAAAGGAGATCACTTTGTAGGCGACTACTACGTGTTGTTTGAACAAAAATCCAAAGCGGAATACGAAGCTTTTCAAGCTTCCGAAACCGGTATCGCCCTTTACGAACAACGCAAAAAAGAGGGACAGTCTCCTCAGGAGTTTTTTAAAGGCTATAAAAACCAGTGGTTCAACGAATATGCACAACTCGGCGCCGAAGTCGCCGAAATGCTCCGCAAATGGGAAGCCGGCGACCCGCACACCGTGGCACTCTGGAAACAAATGAACGACTGGGTGTATCAGGGATTTGAAGAAACCTTCAGGAGCATTGGTATCTCATTCGACAAATACTACTATGAATCAGATACTTACCTCTTAGGTAAAACCATGGTGGAGGACGGCCTTCAAAAAGGATTTTTTTACAAAAAAGAGGATGGCTCCATCTGGGTTGACCTGGAGGATGTGGGTATGGACCAAAAGGTTTTGCTCCGTAAAGACGGTACCTCCGTCTATATCACCCAGGATATGGGCACGGCGCGGCTCCGCTACGACGATTACGGCATTTCCAGAATGGTCTATGTCGTGGCCGATGAGCAAAATTACCACTTTCAGGCTTTGATTGAAGTGCTCAAAAAGATGGGCGAACCTTACGCCAATGGTCTTTTTCACCTTTCCTACGGCATGGTGGAGCTGCCGAGCGGCCGAATGAAGTCCAGGGAAGGTACTGTGGTAGATGCCGACGATCTCATCGCGGAAGTAGTCAAAGAAGCTCGCGAAGGTTCTTCGGAGCGCGGCACCCTCGACGATTTGTCGGAAGAGGCTAAAGAAACCATCATCCGCCAGATTGCCCTTGCGGCCCTGAAGTATCACATCATTAAGGTACAACCGCAGAAGCGAATGGTATTTGACCCCAAAGAATCCGTGGATTTACAGGGACAAACAGGCCCTTACATCCAAAATGCGTACGTGCGGATTCGTTCGGTGATGCGCAAGGCAGCCGATGAAACCGTAGAGATGAACTTATCAGCCCAATATACCCAACTGGAAGCAGAGGAAAAGGAAATCATACGCGCTTTATACGAATTTCCCGATCTCATCCAGCGTTGTGCGGCTGACTACGACCCTTCACCCTTAGCAGCCTACAACTATAATCTCGCTAAAATGTTTCATCGGTTTTATCACGATCATTCCATCCTTCGCGCTGATAATGAGCAGGCTAAGGCATTTCGTTTAAAGTTGGCCCGCGCGGTAGGTAACGTTCTCCGAACCGGAATGGATTTGCTGGGCATTGAGATGCCGGAAAAAATGTAAAGCTGCATTGTTGTTAATTGAAAATTGTCCGTCATGGAAGAAAAAAAAGAATCGCTCAATTTTATTGAGGAATTTATTGAAGAGGATATTCGCAATGGCAAACACGCCGGCAGGGTACATACGCGTTTTCCACCCGAGCCCAACGGCTACCTTCACATCGGCCACTGCAAGGCCATCTGGATAAATTTTGAGCTGGCTAAAAAGTACGGCGGGAAAACCAACCTGCGCTTCGACGATACCAATCCAACCACCGAAGAAACCGAATATGTGGATAGCATCAAGGGCGATGTGCGCTGGTTGGGTTATGACTGGGACGACCGGGAATACTACGCTTCAGACTATTTCCCGCAACTATATGATTACGCCCTCGTCCTGATTAAAAAAGGACTGGCCTACGTAGATGACTCCACCCCCGAAGAAATTGCCGCTCAAAAGGGGAATCCCAGTATACCGGGTACGGAAAGTCCCTATCGCCAGCGCAGTATCGAGGAAAATCTCGACTTGTTTCAGCGCATGAAAGCCGGAGAATTTCCTGACGGCTCCCGCGTGCTTCGCGCCCGGGTGGATATGAACTCGCCCAACATGCACATGCGCGACCCGGTGCTGTACCGTATCAAGCGCGATCATCACCACCGCACAGGCGACGACTGGGTGATTTACCCGATGTACGACTTCGCCCACGGCCAATCCGACTCCCTTGAGGGTATTACACACTCTCTCTGTTCCCTGGAATTTATCCACCACCGGCCGCTCTACGATTGGTTTATTGAAAAACTGGAGATTTTTCCCTCGCGGCAGATTGAATTTGCCCGGATGAACGTCTCCTATATGATCACCAGCAAGAGAAGACTGCTCAAACTGGTGAATGAAGGTTTTGTCAGCGGCTGGGACGACCCTCGCATGCCCACCATTGCCGGTATGCGGAGACGCGGTTATCCCGCCGAAGCCCTCCGGGAGTTTTGCAAGCGCACTGGAGTGGCCAAACGCGATAATGTCATTGAAATAGAACTTCTTGAACATTGCGTCAGGGAAGTGCTCAATCGCCATGCTTTGCGCGTTATGGCTGTGCTCGACCCGGTGAAGCTCATTATCACCAACTATCCCGAGGGCCAGACCGAACACGTTGAAGTGGAAAACAACCCGGAAGACCCAAATGGGGGCGTGCGCCAATTGCCATTTTCAGGCACGCTCTTTATGGAGCGCGAAGATTTTATGGAAGAACCCTCCAAGAAATTTTTCCGTCTGGCACCTGGAACCATGGTGCGACTTAAGAGTGCCTACATTATTCAGTGCGACAGATTTGAAAAAGACACCGAGACGGGGCAGGTCCGCGTGGTGCGCTTCAC
>CAYTNI010000281.1:0-597 GCA_964439115.1 uncultured Saprospiraceae bacterium | reverse complement strand
TTGAAAAAGACCCTGAGTCAGGGCAGGTCACAGCCATTTATTGTACCTACTTCCCGGAAAGCCGAAGCGGCGCCGACACTTCAGGATTAAAGGCAAAAGGCACCCTCCATTGGGTTTCTGCTGCGCATGCCGCCCATGCTGAGGTGCGCCTATACGATCGCCTGTTTACTGACCCGGAGCCCACCGGCCACGAAGGAAAAGACTTCCTGGAATTCTTCAACCGGGAATCTCTGCGGGTACTCCCAGACGCATTGATAGAACCTGGATTGTTAAACGCCAAGCCGGAGCAGACCTATCAATTTATCCGCAAAGGCTATTTTTGCCTCGATGCGGATGCTTCCGAAGGGAAACCTGTTTTCAACTTAACCGCTTCTCTGAAACCATAAAAAAAGACGCCAACCCAAAACAGGCGACGCCCTTAATAAAATCTCCCTTTTATCTTTAACAAATTGAGCTTTACAACTAAATACTTCACCTAGACAAGTTCAATAACCATGCCAAAAATGAAATTCATCTGGATTATTTTGATGTGGTGCTTGGGAATATGGCCACTTTTGGCGCAGAATCCGCCCTATCAGGCCTCAAAAACTGCTGAAG
>CAYTNI010000280.1:0-4558 GCA_964439115.1 uncultured Saprospiraceae bacterium | reverse complement strand
AACAATATTTTTGGCTTTGATGATGACAATTCCGCCCCCATGGCCGCCTGAACTGCCAAGTTGGTTGTTTTCATGTCCGGCACCACCTCCGCCGCCCATAAAAATGCGGCTGGAATCAGTGGGAAGCCCATATCCTCCGATACCAGGAAAATTGCCCTGACAACCAAAATTTGAGGGCTCCTCATTGGTGCCGCCGCGACCACCCGCAGAAATATGGCCTCCACCACCACCTCCTGAATTGTGATCATTGCCGCCCCCTCCGCCAACAGACCAGGCACCACGGCCAGATTCCAGGCCGCTTAGGAAAGGAGCAATCCCCTCGCCTTTCGGTGCGCCTCGCCAACTATTTGCGTTGAAGGCATATCCGTTTTGAGGAAGTAACCAGCTACAATTGTTGTCTGATATGGTGCCTGCATTACCACCCCGAAATCCTCTTCCATTGACCTGAATATCTGCTTGTAAGGTAAGCTGTTGCTCTACTTCCAGAGCCAAAACGCCCCCTTTGAACCCATCCCATGGATCGGCAGACAATGCCTGAGTTATCGTGGCAGAGGTAAGCCGGGGGACGCGAACAAGCTGAAGTCCGAGACCGGGCTGATAGGTATTCAAAAGTGCATTTTCAAGGATAATTATTTGCTGGTTAACTGCTCTGACGGTGTTCCATTCGCACCAACCGGCGCTCCGGCTGTCCAGGATGCTTCCAAAAGAAGTATTGTTAGAGTTTTGGAGAAGAGCTCCCTGCATTTGAATAATCAGGACGCGATCTCCGGGTGAGAAAGGAATGGAATCATCCACTGTAAGGCTGGTGGTACAGTAATTGATTTGGGTTACTTCAGCATATGCATTGATAACGCCGGATAAAGAGGTCTGGGGAAATGCCGCTGCGGGAAACAGAAAAAGCCCCAGATATGGCAGGAATCTCATAAATTGGTTTTTGGGATGGTTGTATTCTACACGTGAAGGTATAAATAATATTTTTGCAAAAACATCCTACAATGAGAAAAAACTTTACCTTTGCGGTTCTAAAAAAAGCCCGCAGCTTGCTCTGCAAGGTAAACGGGTATGGTTTAACAATAACCTTAATTAAAAATGGCTGTCAAAATCAGACTACAGCGCAAGGGTCGCAAGCAAGCGCCCTTCTATCACCTCGTCGTAGCGGACTCCCGTTCACCGCGCGACGGTCGTTTTATCGAAAAAATCGGAACGTACAACCCACTTACTCGTCCGGCAACTATCGTCATTGACCGCGACCGGGCTTTTGCATGGTTGATGAATGGCGCACAGCCCACTGACACTGCTCGTGCTATTCTGCGCTTCAAAGGGGTTTATTTCCGCAAGCATCTTGCTCTGGGTGTCGCCAAAGGCGCTTTGACCCAGGAAGAAGCCGATACCCGCTACAATGCTTGGGTGGATGCCAAGGAAGCAAAAATCGCTGCCCGTGTCGCCAAAACTGCTGACGAAAAAGCGGCTTTCTACGCCATGGTCTCCGGTCAACCAAAGCCCAAAGCCAAGCCTGCAGTGGCTGAACCCGTCGCTGAAGTCGAAGAAAGTTCAGCTCCGGAGGAAGAAGTTAGCGCTGAAAATGAATAAGTGAAAGCATCAAAAAACAGGTGTTTTTTGATGTAAAGCTTTAAAAATCAATACTTTAACTCTATTGTGAACCTGGTAGGGCCCTTGTGGTGCTATCAGGTTCACCTTTAAAAAAGTCAAACGCCATGTACGAATTAGAACAAAAATACATTGATCAACTTGAGCTGATCGCTGAAGATATTCAGGGCTCTGACGAACTCCAACAGTACCTCGAAGAAGAGGAAGAGGAACTATACAACCAGCTAAAGGATAATTATGAACCCAAACTTGCTGCAGTCTATCAGCAAGTTGCGGACAAAGACCCTTTGCAACTGATTGCCCTGGAATTAATCATGCTGGATCCTGCTTTCGAGGGTTTGTTTCTTCCTCGCATTCTGGGTTACTCCGTGTTGCGCGGGGAAGTCAACGAGCATTACAAATATTTAAGACCACAAGAGCACTTCAAACAAATACTACTCACTATTTGTGAGTCTTCTAACTTTGAATTGCTTAAAAAGCGCATCGGCCAATCCATCCAGGTTGGATTCGCTCTGAGTAGTGATATTTGGATTACCAATCTGATTTCAGGTATTTCTAACAAAAAGGTATCCTACTATCTACAGTCACAAAAACTCGATCGCTATCTGGATGAAAATGAACGTAAAGTAGGCTACTTACGCTACGCCAGGCAATTTGCCCATGAAAATTATCTCTCTGCCGAGTTTCCAACAGACCAGACTTCTCTGCAGTTGAATGCATCGCAGTTGATGCGCTTTCTGACTTTCCGCATTCGTTCCAAAGCAGATAATTCCAACCTCATCAATTATATTGACGATCTGGTAGCCAATGAAAAATTTTATGGTATGCGAGAGCACCTCGAGATGATGTGTCTCTACGCATTCTTCTTTGAACACGATGAAGCGTCGGAGGCCATTCTTAGAGAAGTTCTCAACGAAGTAAGGCGCAATCATCCTGAAGTTGGTAGCTGGGTTATGGAGTTTGTCAGAAATCTGCATCGTCATCCAGAACTCGATCTCGCTCCGGCTAATGATATGCGCTTTTCCGCACTGCTTGACAAAACCATATCGGATGTTCCTGCCGAGTTTTTTCAGCTTCTCGACGTGGTACATACCAAAGGCTACAACCACATAGAAGCACAGGATGCAGTCAAACGCTTCTACCTCCAACACGAAGGGCTGTCGCTCGCCAATGAGTGTGTTCGCCAGTCTATCTTCCGGTATTTCCGAACCTTCATTTCTAACCTCGACCTGGATGCCTATACAGATTTCTTTGAAATCTCCAAGCTCTTCCAGGTTTATATGGATATTTTCTCCAACCAGCAATTTAACCAGGACCTGGAAGACTTGTCCATGGATTATGTGAAAAAATTACTTCATTTTTACACAGATAAACGCGGTAAAGATTATCAGGATATCAAGCGTTTCGTATCTTCAACCTTGCAAGATTATCGCTTCATCACCGAAAAGGAGGTGGTGGAGATATTCAAAACCAAGCGCAAGAAGAAGGAATAAATTATGAATACGCAAACCCGCTACATGGGGCTGCAGTTGAAGTCCCCACTGGTGGTTTCTGCCTGCCCGTTATCAGAAGATGTGTCCAATATTGCCCGGATGGAGGACGCAGGGGCGGGTGCAGTAGTGTTGTTTTCTTTATTTGAAGAACAAATCCGCAAAGAACAGGCGCTCTTTGAAGCCGTCAAACACTCCACGAGCTATGTATTCGCCGAAGCTGCGGACTATTTTCCGAATTTGGAAGACTACCATGTCGGTACCGCTCAGTATCTGGAGATTATCCGAAAGGCAAAAGAGCGGGTTAATATTCCAATAATTGCCAGCCTGAACGGCATTTCACCGGAGGGGTGGATTGATTATTCCCGCCAGATGGAACAGGCTGGAGCCGATGCTATAGAAATTAATGTATTCTATATTCCAGCCGATCTGGACCTTTCTTCACACGAAGTAGAACAACGGTACCTCGATATCATTCGATTGGTGAGGCAGAGCGTGTCCATTCCCATTGCCGTAAAACTCAATCCCTACTTCAGCGCAATGGGCAACATGGCAAAGCGCATGACCGCTGAAGGCGCCGATGCACTGGTGTTGTTCAATCGCTTTTACCAGCCTGATTACGATATTGAGTCGCTCAAAGTGTTGTCCAATCTCCAGTACAGCAATCCCGGAGAAATCCGCTTGCCATTATTATGGATTGCCGTGCTTTTCGGACGGATTCCGTGCTCACTGGCAGCTACCACCGGCGTTAATAGCGCTCAGGAAGCGGTTAAATACATCCTCGCAGGAGCGGACGTGGCCATGACTGCTTCCGCCCTGTATAAATATGGTATTCCCTATTTGCGCGATATGAACCGCGATTTGGAAGCATGGATGGAAAAAATGCAGTTTCCTTCGATTGACGCTTTTCGCGGGGTCATGAGTCAACAAAACGTTTCTGACCCAAGTGCTTATGAGCGCGCTAATTACATCCGGATTTTAGAGGGTGGAAAAGGGTAGGGGGCTAACGCTCTCCGAAAAGAAGCGTGCCGATTCTTACCATCGTACTGCCCTCTTCCAAGGCAATGTGATAATCGTCGGACATCCCCATGGATATCTCCTTAAATGCAGGATTATCCTTAAAAATCCCCGTTTTAAGGTGTCCAAATATTTGACGCAATTTTCGAAATTCCGCTCTGATTTGCTCCTCATCCGCGGTGAAAGTTGCCATGCCCATCACCCCGCAGAAACGGATATGGGAAAATGCTGAAAAGGTTTCGGTACTCCATCCAAAGGCCTCCTCCTGAGCGAAACCCGCCTTGGTACTTTCCGTGGCAATATGAAATTGCAGCAGACAGTCCACCGTTTTACCCATTTTTGCTGCTTGCTTTTCAATCTCTGTCAACAACTCTATGCTATCCATAGAGTGAATGCAGGCAACAAATGGCACAATAAATTTCACTTTATTGCGTTGAAGCCGT
>CAYTNI010000279.1:2602-4583 GCA_964439115.1 uncultured Saprospiraceae bacterium | reverse complement strand
ATACGGTACTGGTCACTGTAGAGGTGGCTGTACAGCCGGAAGGAGTGCTTTCCGTAAAGGAGAAAATCAAGTCGCCTCCTGCTGTAGTCGGTTTATAGGTAAGCGATGCCGGTCCGGAAAGTGTTCCGTTGATCGCACCCATGGTTACCGTACCGGTAGCAGTACCTGTGGTGGTGACAGACCATATATAGGTATTGCCATTGGTACCAGTGGCGGTGAGGTTTACTTCATCGTCATTACAAAGGTTGGTAGCTGTCGCATTGAAAGGGTTGGAAATGGTAACACCGGAAGGTGTGGGAAGGGCATTCACGGTAACTGTACCTGTAGCTGTGGTCGCTGCGCAAGTCCCTATCAAAGGTATGGAATAATTGAAAACACCTGTCTGTACAGGCGTACCCGTGATGCGAATGGAGTCGGATGACCAGCTAGCGCTAAGCCCGGTGGGCAGTCCTGAAGCAGCACCTATTCCTGTGGTACCGGAGGTTTCAATAACGACCCGAGGCATTTCCGAACCATCACATACTGTCGGAGAGGAGCTTGGAGCAGCAGCTGTACAGAAAGTCACGGTTTGGGTGGCAGTCGTACTCATCAGGCCATCATTCCAAACCCAGTGCAACTTTACTTCGCGGGGATATCCGGAGGTACTGGTATTTTGATAGGTGATGTTTCGCATAATAACGGACACCAGTTGCGTATTTGGAATTGCTGTCACCCCTGAAAAGTTAATTTGCATGGTACCGGCGCTCATCGAATAGTTAGCAATCTCAGCACCGGCGAAAGAAATAGTATTCGTAGCCACCGCATAATTAACCCCCGGGGCTGTAATGGCAAACAAATCATCGGCATTGGCGCCCCCCATTCTGGAAATGGTCAAGGAAAAACCGTTAAAGTTTCCATTATTGCTGTTGAAGGAACTATTTTCACTGTCTGCCGGAGTGATATCGGTATCAAGGGTGACCGTAGCCGGAGGTGTTACCTGGTCAGACAACATATTCAATGTCGGCGCCGAATTGGAGGTAATAAGACGTTCTACATAAAAAAGATAATCAGTATATGGGCCGTCAAGGTTAGTGGTTAGCGTTACCGGGGTGTTACCAACACCGGTAATCAGGGTAGTACCTGTACCGACCCCTCCGGTGAAGTTTCGTACGGGTGCTCCTGAAACAGTGCCGTCATCATAATAAAAATACCAGGGCTGATTGGACTGGAGTCCGGAGGGCGTAATGGTGGTCATAGCGGTTGGAAAATCATTTTCGTGAAAAAGCCCCTGGTCATTACCGCTGCCGTCAATGGAGGTAGTACCAGCATATACGGTAGTATTACGGATATTACCTTCAGAGCTGGCAGTGTAAGTGGCCAGAATATCGGTGGCCACATCCCCGTGTACATCTGTATAGGTTTGCATGGAAAGCCCCTCAATAGCCACGGTAACACCCGCCTTGTACTCGCCTGGCTCAGCAGCGCCAAGATGAAAAAGGGATTCATTGCCGGCACCATCTAAAGCAGAAAGTTGATAGTAGTAAATGGTGCCATTGACCGGAGCTGCCAGGTTGCCGGAGCCATTGTCCACATAGGTCAATCCCCCGGTAGCATGGGTTACGGTAGCAAGAAGGTTAGCAGGGGCGGGGGTAAAGTTATTGGTGGTAGAGCGATAAATTTTATAGGATGCAATATCTGTTTCCGCATTGGAGAACCAGGTCAGGGTCACCTGGCCATTTCCTTCCTGAGTTCTGAACCCCGTAGGCGCCATCGGCGCTCCACTGGGAGCTGTCAGGCCCTGCAATGTGGGAAATGCCCCAGGCATATCGGCCGGCCCTACCTGCCAAATCGTGGTAAAATCAAAATTGGTCATATTGGTAGCCGCAGCAGCGCCCTGGCAATCAGATATTCTTAAGGGCGCTAAATAGCGCGGGAATGGCGTCACCTCTGTATAGTCTGAATCAGTACTATTCTCCTCATTTGCTGCATAAGCATGATCACT
>CAYTNI010000279.1:0-2502 GCA_964439115.1 uncultured Saprospiraceae bacterium | reverse complement strand
AGGCCACCCACATCTTCTGCATTGGTAGTGACCATGGAGTTGGCATAACACTTGCTCACCGTGACGGAATTATTGGAATATCCAAGCAGACCACCTACATTATTGGTTGCTCCACTTCCTGCAATAGTAATAGTACACGCGGTATAGCAAAGCGAAATGGTTTTTGAGTTGCTGTCGTGATCACCAATAAGGCCTCCAATATTCGAATTTGCACCGGCAACAGCCGGGATATTAATACTTCCAGTGAAATAACAGTTTGTGATATCCCCGTCATTCAATCCAATAAGACCGCCGATATTCCCCACAGTAGCCGTTCCGGTTTTTGTGAGCGTTGCACTGCTGTAACAATTGGACACCGTTAGTTGATTATCGCCAATAAACCCGCCGGCTGAACTCCCGGAAAAAGATACATTCCCCGTGCTGTAGCTATTGGTAATACTACCTCCCGTAGAGGAATTATCTGCAAATCCAATGAACCCACCAACCTGTCCAACTCCATTTACAGTCGCAGCGGCATTGGATGAGGTAATATTGCTGTCTTCCAACTCCCCGGCTATTCCCCCTACCTTATTCCCCGTACCTGTAATGGTGGATGTATTATCAATGGAAAGATTTTCAAGGTTGCTGACTGCCTCTGCAAAACCGCAAAATCCGCCCACTGAGCCCAAACCGCTGATGGTTGCAGCGTTAAGGGTCAGATTTTTAATAGTAGCCGCCCTAATGTATCCGAACATACCCACGTTATTCCCGGCTGGCAGACTTATTACCAAACCACTGATGGCAAAATTACCGCCGTCATAACTTCCTGTGAACTTGGTAGTACCATCCCCAATGGGCACATACCCATTCCCGCCGTTGTACATTACACCACCAAGCATGTAGTCGGCAGATGCCAGGGTGATATTCGCGGTTTGCACGAAATGCTTGTTCCAATGGGTAGAATTTAGAGAAAGTGTGGCCAAATCCGTTTTGTTGGCTATCTGGTAAGGATCACCGCTGGTGCCTGAACCACCTGAAAATTGTGCCATCAGGCTCAATGGAAAAGCCAGGCACCACAACAAGGTAACCCGAATACCGATTTTCATCGCTTTGAAAATTTGCTTTGTAGAAGATGTGCGCATACTTGCCCGTATTTAGTTGCTATTAGTATTTGAAAAAACCAAGGGGCAAAGAACCGCACTACACTACTCTTGCCTGGTGGATTACGTAAAAACTCTATTCTCATTTCCTCAAAATATCCTCAAGGCATACACAAAACGTCCGGAATCCACTTCCATTCATTCACATTTCATAAAAAAAATACGTAAATAATAGGATTCCCGTTTCCTGAGTAATACTTTTGTTCCCGTAATACAATTTGATTTTATTTAAAGCTAGTTCTTTTCTGAAGGCGGCATCATTTGTTGCCGAACACCTATGGCATCGAAGTCCTTCTTCTCAAGATTCTTCCTTTTGGCGCTAGTATTTTTACTTGGTTTTCCTGTCGAAGGAATGCCTCAAGCCATATTGGACAGTATCCAAATCTGGAAACAAAACGGCAATCTCAAAGCCATCTGCGAAGTAGCAAAAACACTTGACGCCAATCCCTCTACCGTTCCAGGATGTGTAAAAATCAAAGTACTCCTCGCAGCCAGCAAAGCCTCCATTGATTTGTATCAGCCGGACGATTGTCTCCATTTTGCGAGAAAGGCACGCACGGTTCCTTTCTCCAAATGCCCAGACTCTACCCTGGTAATGGAAACACTCCTCCAGGAAGCTATCGGACTAAATATGCTGGATCACCCGGAGAAAGAAAAATCTGTATCCCTTACCGAAAAGGTTATTCAATTTGGCATACTACATCAGAATGCTGACCTCTTGGTTCGCACCTACACTCACTTAGGCATGATGCTCAACAAATCAGGAGCGTTTGACAAGGCACGAGAAGCATTCCTAAAAGGCCATAAACTTCTACAGACCAACCCCGACCTGCGTCGAAAAGCTACGAGCTTTGCCAATCTGGCACTTTGCGACCTCAACCTCAAACAGTATCAGCAGGGGCTTGTCATGATTGACAGCGCTATTTTATTCGCCCGTAAAATTGATCTGCCTCCTTTGCTCGCCCACTGCTACGGCATTAAATCTGGCCTCCATGATGGATTAGGCGACGAGCAAGCTTGGTCTGACGCATTGGAAAACGCCATTCAAATTTCCAAAAGCATCGGCAACCTCAACCAGGCCGCCATGGGCATGACCGACCGACTTAATCATTTTGTAAAAAAAGGACAATTTGAAAAGGCCATCCCCTCCGGCATTGAGGCCTTAGACATCCTGGAAGGAAACACACAATTTCCCTTAGTGGCTCGAAATGTGTACAAAGGGCTCTTCAAAGCCTACCAAGGTCTGGGAAATAATTCCCAAGCCATTCAATACCTCGAAAAGTACGTCGCCTTAAAGGATAGCCTCGAAAATGCCGCCTTTGAAAAACAAGTCTATGAACTCAACCTTAAATACGAAGTACAG
>CAYTNI010000278.1:0-4612 GCA_964439115.1 uncultured Saprospiraceae bacterium | reverse complement strand
TTTGAACGGCACCAGATTTTTGATAGTTACGCTAGCAGGAAGAGCAAAGGAACTTATGCAGCCCTGAATAGATCAGTTATTTTTAGCAAACGTTTTACCTGGTTTCTAAAACTGGATGTTCGTAAGTATTTTGACACTATTCACCATCAGGTGTTATTTTCCCAGCTAAATCGTATCTTCAAAGATCCATCCCTGTTAAAGGTTTTTTCCCAAATCATTAACAGCTATTCTGTGGAACCTTGTAAAGGAGTTCCAATAGGTAATCTCACCAGCCAGTATTTTGCGAACCATTACCTTTCTTCAGCAGACCACTACTGTCTTGAAAGCCTTAAAGTACCGGCTTATGTCCGATATATGGACGACATGGTTCTTTGGCATAATGATAAAACGGCACTCAAGGAGGCCGGGAGAGAATTTGTTGAATTTATTGAATCAAAGCTTCAACAGGAGTTAAAGCCTATTTGTCTTAATCAATGTGCTGCTGGACTGCCATTTCTTGGTTATTTGGTTTTCCCAAATACTATCAGACTTTCTCAAAAAAGTCGAAAAAGATATATTAAGAAAATCCGTACTTATAAAATGTTGTTGGATAATGAAATTTGGGGGCAAAAGCAATTTCAGGTGAACGCTACTGCGCTCACTTCATTTACATATTTTGCCGATGCAAAATTTTTTAGAAAAAAAGTTCATGAAAACTATCTAAACTCATACTATGAATAGCCTTTTTTATTAATATTGATAAAGGGAATGCATCATGGGCATGTACCGCGTCGTGCGCGGCGGGTCTTGGAATTCCGCCTCTGTGAACTGCCGTTCGGCCTATCGCAACCAGAATGTCCCCGACAACCGCAACAACGACATTGGCTTCCGCCTGGTCTTCGTCCCGCAGCTCATAAGTTTTGCCGGATGGCTGCTGCTGAACAGATGCAAAACCCTGTCCCTCGTTGTTCGAAGGGCGAATACAATCGTAACACCCGGTGCTGGTAGGGCGTATTGGATAATCGCTTCAAAGGCTCCGGGTGTTTTTTCTTCAAATCAGCCCTGCGACTCTGTGCCTCTGCATCTCAATACCCCTTCAAAATCTTCTTCGCCAATGATGCCTTGTGCGCCTCGTCGGGGCCGTCGTAAATCCTGGCACCGCGCTCCTCCCGGTAAAACCAGGCCAGCAGCGTGTCATCGGTGATGCCGAGGGCGCCGTGCACCTGAATGGCGCGGTCAATGACCCTTTGTAGCACACCGGCAGCAAAGAATTTGATGGTGGAAATCTCCAGAGCCGCGGCCTTCTGACCCTCCTCGCTGATGCGGTGCGCCGTGTGCAACACCATCAGCCGGGCTGCATCAATTTCTGCACGGCTCTCCGCAATAAAGGCCTGTACCATCTGCTGCTCGCCGAGCTTGACCCCCTCCGCAATATTGCGCGTGGCAGCCCGCCGACACATCATCTGAAAGGCCCGCTCGCAAATGCCTATCCAACGCATGCAATGGTGAATCCTGCCGGGCCCCAGCCGCTCCTGCGCCAGTTTGAAACCTTCCCCCTCACGGCCTAATAAATTACCGACAGGCACCAGGACATCTTCATACACGATCTCCCCATGACTCATCCAGCCTTCTCCGGCATGACCCATCACCGGGATGTTGCGCACCAATCTGAACCCAGGCGTATCCGTTGGGACGAGAATCATGCTCGCCCTCTGATACGGGTTGGGATGCTCAGGGTCGGTGATGGCCATCAAAATCGCAAATGCGGCGCCATCGGCCGCCGTCGTGAACCATTTATGGCCATTGATGCGGTAATATTCGCCCTCCCTGACCGCCTTAGTGCCCATCATCACCGGGTTGGAACCCGCAAATCCGGGTTCCGTCATGGAAAAACAGGAACGGATATCACCCGCCAGCAAGGGTTCCAGGTAAGTTGAACGCATGGATTCCGACGCGTACTGAAACAGCAATTCTATGTTGCCGGCATCCGGCGCCTGGCAGTTGAAGGCATAATGTCCAAAAGGAGAGCTCCCCAGCAACTCACTTAGCTGAGCCACTTCCGGCAGGGATAGCCCCGGTCCGCCGTGCTGAACCCCGTGATAGGGATTCCAGGCACCCATAGCCTTAATTTTGTCGCGCTTTCCCCGGATGATGGCCTCTACCTCCCGAAAGGGCATCCGCAGCCATTCCATCTCATAAGGATAAATCTCTTCTTCGAGAAACAACTTCACCTCGGGATACAGCGCCTTCAGGCGGTCGGTGGCAAAAAGTGGATTGATCATCAGAGGAAAAGGGTTGTGATGAATATGGCTACAGATGTTAGAAAACCTACCATAAAAACAGTGTATGATACGGTGAGAAACCGGTATTTTCGGTCCAATACCCGCCCCAGGTAGTACATGTCGCGAATCATATTGCCGTACAGCAACTCACCGTCCCTAAACAATTGATCCATGGCTTTTTCATAAGAGGGCAAATCGAGCTGCACAAAATTGCCGAAAAAAACCAAACTGCTGCGGCTCAAATCCCGGGTGGTATCCTGAAAGGGCAGGCGCGTAACCTTGGGCCGGGCTGCCAGCACCGCAAACAATAGCGAAAATAGCCCGGACACTAAAAAAATGACCACAGGCAATAATATTTTGGGATTGGTTTCTCCGATATTGCGATACGACAACAGAGTGATAAGCACGGAAATCAATATCGAATTCACACTGATCATGATATTGGCCTTGTTGTCGGCAATGGCGCTCAACTCAATGTGGTTGCGGTAATTGGTGCGCAAAAAGGATTGAATGGCTCTGAGCGGAACCTTTCGCTCCAGCCCCTGAAAATTCCTGGCGTTTGAATCTTTGTGAGGTTCGGGTGTTTTGGATTCCCGGTTTATTTGATTATCCATTATACTAAGTTAATACATTGTTCTGGAAGCTTACAAATCCGGTCTCCCCTACTCTGCCCGTGCATCGTCATCGGGATTGCGGGGGTCTGCCGCACCGATAAGCCGGCCGTCAGGCATCCGCTGAATGGCCTTGATAACCGCCATGTATTTGATATCCCGGATTTGGTGTCCCTTGTCGGCCAGCGCCTTTCGCACATCCGGACTCAGCGCGGATTCCTCCGCCAAAATCTGGTCGGGGAGCCACTGGTGGTGAAAACGCCCCGCCTGCACCGCTGCCGGCAGCTCCATATCGAACTCCAATACATTCAAAATGACCTGAAATACGGCGGTGATGATGGTGGAGCCGCCGGGGGCGCCCAACACCAGACATACCTTTTCGTCCTTCTCCACGATGGTGGGTGTCATGGAGCTGAGCATTCGCTTGCCAGGCTGAATGGCATTGGCTTCAGCTCCTACGAGTCCAAACTGGTTGGGGACACCTGGCTTGATGCTGAAATCATCCATTTCGTTGTTGAGAAAAAAACCTGCACCGCCGACAACTACCTTGCTTCCATAATTGGAATTGAGGGTGGTGGTCACGGAAACTGCATTGCCCGCTGCATCAATTACTGAGGTGTGCTCAGTCTCAAAACTTTCGCGGGTCACCTGGAATTTTCCCGCCGTCAGACTGCTGCTGGGCGTCACCTGGGCCATGTTGAAATCTGCCATCCGTTGATCAATATAGGCGGAGTCGAGCAGGGTTTCCATCGGTACCTTATAGTAATCCGAGTCGCCGAGATGCTCGGCACGGTCGGCAAAGGCACGCCGCGAAGCCTCTGCCATGAGGTGTGCCGCCTGGGTCGAATGGAAACCGTATTCTCTCAGTGGGTACTTTTCCACCATATTCAGCATCTGCATTAGTGCTACGCCTCCACTGGATGGCGGCGGCATGGAAACCACGCGGTAATCCTTGTAATAACCCGATACCGGTTGCCGCCATTGTGCGGTATAATCTCTGAGATCCTGACGATTCATGAGCCCGCCGCCCCGCTTCATCTCTGCGTGGAGCAGTCGCGCCGTTTTGCCGGCGTAGAATCCCCGGTTGCCCTTACATTGGATGCGCTTCAACACCTTTGCCAGGTCTTTTTGCACCAGGAGGTCGCCCGCTTTCCAGTCGGATTTCTGGAAGGCGCTGGTGCGTGTATTGAGTTTTTGCAAATCGTCCTGTATCTGGATGAGGCGGTTTGCCTCGGAGGCTGAAATCGGAAAACCGCGTGCCGCAAGTTCAATAGCGGGCTGAATCAGCGTTTTGAAGGGCAACTTTCCGAACTTTTGATGCGCTGCTATCATGCCTGCCGGTGTACCCGGAACACCGGATGCGAGATGCCCCTTTTGACTAAGGTCAAGCAATGGATTTCCCTGACTGTCGAGGTACATATCGCGGTGGGCGGCGGCAGGCGCTTTTTCGCGGTAATCCAAAGCGGCGTATTTGCCATCGGCAGTGCGCACCAGCATGAATCCGCCCCCGCCGAGGTTGCCGGCGCGGGGATACACGACGGCCATGGCGAATTGAATGGCGATTGCAGCATCTACGGCGTTGCCTCCGGCGCGCAATACGGCAAGGCCGGCCTCAGAGGCCAGTGGATGCGGGGTTACAACCATACCCTTCTGTCCTTCAGCAGTTTTTGAGGCCTGATAGGGCGGATTCTGCGCCAAAAGTGGCCATAGTCCCAAGCACCACAGCAAAATAAGCCAGAG
>CAYTNI010000277.1:0-4674 GCA_964439115.1 uncultured Saprospiraceae bacterium | reverse complement strand
ATAAAGGCCATCGAGCAAGCGCTTGGAAAAAAAGCCTTATTGGAGTTTCTGCCCCTTCAGCCCGGAGATGTGCCGGCAACTTACGCAGATATTTCCGACCTTACCGAACAATTCGGATATCGGCCATCCACACCATTAAGCTACGGCATAGCACAATTTGTCCGCTGGTACCTACATTATTACCAAACCTGACCAAGAACTTCATGTTTCAGATATTCAAAAATAAAGCTGCGGTGCCAGGGGATTTCTCCTTTTTGGGCATCGATCTGCACAGCCACTTGATACCGGGCATTGACGACGGTGCAAAAACCGTCGAAGAATCACTTGAGTTGTTGCAGGTATTGCACCGGCTTGGCTATCGAAAGGTATTTACAACACCACACATCATCAGTGACCTGTACCCCAACACGCCGGAAGATATTTTGCAGAAGCTGGACACGGTGAACCGGGAAATTCAGCTGGCCGGACTTGACATCCAACTGGGTGCAGCGGCTGAATATTTCATAGATGAGCATTTTGCCTCCCTGATTGAACACAACAGCCTGTTGTTGTTGCCGGGCCGTCGGGTGCTGGTGGAGATGTCGGCCATCCAGGCTCCAGCCAATCTGTTCAATGACCTTTTCCGCCTTCAAACCAAAGGGTTTCAACCGGTATTGGCACATCCTGAGCGTTATCTTTTTTTGAAAGATGATTTCAGGCAATACAACCGATTGAAGGATTATGGCTGCGAATTTCAGCTCAACGCCCTATCCGTTACCGGCTATTACGGCAAACCCGTGAAGGACAATGCACTGAAACTATTAAAGCAGGGTATGATCAATTTTATTGGTACCGACTTGCATCATGCCCGCCACGCAGGATTACTTCAGCAGATGTGCCGTGATAAGGAAATCATGGGGCTGTTGTCTAAATATACCTATTCCAACCAGGAATTGATATGAGCAAAAACACTATCTTCTTCATGAGCCTGGCACTCTTTGTCGCCAGCCTGATTAGTGGCTGTATTAGCCATGAGGAACTCATAAACTTCAATCAGGGCCCCCCATTTGGAGCAGTGGCAGATAGTATTCCTCCTGTGCCGCCGCTACGCATCCAACCGGATGACCCACTCTACATTCACGTACAGACAATAGAGCCGGATGCCGCTGTACCGTACAACCTGGAATCTGCTCCGCTGGAAAATACAGGCAGTAACGATGCACAGGTGAATTTTTTGGTGGACCGCGATGGCAATATCGAAATGCCGGGGATCGGCACGGTAAAGCTAAGCGGCCTGACCGTCATTGAAGCCAGAGATACTTTGCGCAACCGCCTCAGGCCGTTTATCAAAGACCCCGTGGTAGTAGTGCGTTTAGGCCAGTTCAGGTTCACGGTGCTGGGGGAAGTCCGGGCACCGGGCACTTTCAACCTCGGCGAAGAGCGTGTGAGCCTACTGGAAGCTATTGGTATGGCCGGAGATATGACCAACTACGCCAACCGCGCCAAGGTACTGGTCATCCGGGAAGAAGCGGGACTGAGAAGTTATGGCTTTCTGAACCTTCAATCCACAGATGTTTTTAAATCCCCTTATTTCTATCTCAGGCCAAATGACGTAGTGTACATAGAACCCATCAAAGATAAAATAGGGGCGGTATCAGACCAGTTTACTAGGATTGCCCCGTGGATTGGCGCGGGTATCACGGCGCTTAATCTCATTATTATCATCTTGAACACCAGGCGATAAAATGAATCCCATCACAGAAACGGTTTTACCTGCTGAGAAGCCCATTGATTTGAGGCTGATTTTTTTCAAGTATTTCCTGCAATATTGGTGGTTGTACGTTCTTGGATTGAGTCTTTCCGGATTCGGAGCCTGGCTGTATTTGAGATACACTACCCCGCAATTCTTAGTGAAGAGCAGTATTTTGATTAAAACGCCGGAGAGTGCTACCGGCAGTATCTCACAAGAGTTCATACTGAGTGAATTGGGCATGGCGCCTCCTGGCGGCAATGTAGAAAACGAAATGCAAATCCTCAAGTCTCGCACACTGATGGAGGAAGTGGTAAGGCGCTTGAAACTGGATGTTATCTATGAGGCTGAGGGTCGCATCAAACGCGGGGAACAATATCTCAAATCGCCGGTACTGGTAAATTGGTATCGTTTGTCTGACAGCACCCGAAGCCCGGTGTGGTATATTGATCCAATTTCTGAAGACAGTTCGCGAATCCTCCTTGTAAAAGAAGGACAAGCACCTATTGAGGCGATTTTTGGAGATACTATTCTCACTCAGTGGGGAGAATTCGTCTTTCAGCGCAACTTGCAGGTGCTAAAATGGAGTGACGAAAGTCGTTCGATGGTTCGGTTTTCCCGAATTGAGGATGTAGCAGAGGCGTATTCCGCCAAGCTGCAGCTCAAGCGCTACGGAGAATGGAGCAGCGTAATTGAGTTGGGGCTCAAAGATCCCGTAGCTCAAAAAGCTGCCGATATACTCAATGCACTTGCCGTTGTTTACAATGAAGCCGCCATTCAGGATAAAAACCGGGTGGCCTCCAGTACTTATGTTTTCATCAATGAACGCCTTGGCTTCCTAAGTGCCGAGTTATCCGAATCCGAGGGTGCCCTGGAGGCATTTAAAAAGCAGCATACCATCCCTGGCGACATTATGATCAATGTGGCAACAGCTCTGGAGGATTTCAAACTCAACGACGCTGAACTTGCCCGACTTCAACTTCAGAAAGAACTTGCCAATCGCCTGGCGATGCTGCTCAGCAAAGAAGAATCGCTGCCAGCCGATTTATTACCAGCCAGCTTTATCGTAGAAAATGCAGACCTGAGTGCCCAAACGGAAAAATATAACGAATTGCTCCTGGAGCGCAGCCGGCGCCTGCGAAGCCTCCAGGAAAGCCATCCCTCCGTAGTAGAGATTCAGGAGCGCCTGCGCGCCCTGCGCCAGACCATGCAAGGCACCATGCGCAACGTTCAGGAAGAGTTGGATCGCCGGGCTGCTGTAATTCGCCAGAGAAATGCCAAACTTCAGGGCTCCCTGCGAGAAATGCCCGGAATAGAGCGCTCGCTCATTGAAATCACCCGACAAAAAAACATCAAGGAAAATCTATACCTATATCTTTTACAAAAACGGGAAGAGGCCGCCATTTCCATGGCCGTAGCCGCTTCCAACAGCCGAGTCATAGATACGGCACAACCTACTCCAAAACCGGTGGAACCTAAACGACCAATTGCGTGGGCTCTTGCCGTGCTGCTCGGCCTCGGATTACCCTTCGGATTGGCGGTGCTATTTGACCTGCTCAACGATACCGTGCAAAGTCCCGATGATATCAAAGCCATTACGGCAGCGCCCCTAGCCGGAGCCATTGCCCAAAGCAAAGGTGATAAGCATGTGGTAGTGAGCCGCTCTAGCAGGTCTGCTATTTCTGAAATGTTCAGATTATTAAGAGCAAACATGCAATTCCTGCATCCAGGCAAAGAAAGTCAGATCTGGCTTATCACCTCCGGTGCCAGCGGCGAAGGAAAAAGCTTTGTGAGTCTGAACCTCAGCATGACACTCGCCATCGGCGGAAAGCGGGTGGTACTTATCGGTCTCGATCTGCGCAAGCCCAAGCTGCTGAAATACATTGGCTATGAAGAAAACGAGCATCGGAATATCCACGGCATCACTCATTATTTGATTGGGGAAGCTCAAAGTGAGGATATCATTCATGGTTCTGATTTGAACGAAAATCTCTTCTTCATACCCTCCGGACCAATCCCGCCCAATCCCGCTGAATTGCTCATGCAGGAACAGGTTGGCACCCTTTTCAATGAGTTGAAATCCAAGTTTGACTACATCATCGTGGATACGCCTCCCGTTGGACTGGTATCTGATGCCTTATTGCTCAATGCGCATATTACAGGGGCACTTTTTATCGTACGTCAGGGTGTGAGCCGCAAGGGCTCCCTACAGTTACTGAATGAATTATACAAGCACCAGAAATTAAAGCACTTAGCGGTCGTGCTAAACGGCGTTGGCGCCAAAGGAAGCTATCGCTACGGATATGGATACGGGTACGGATACGGATACGGGTATGGATACGGGTACGGGTACTATGAGGACGAAAAAGGAAATCGCAAAAAGAAAAAGTGAAACCTGCGGTTCGCATCATCCGACCTACCAGCGGCTGGCGCCTTCTCGATTGGAAAGAGTTATGGCAATCGAGAGATTTGCTGTATTTCCTGACCATACGCAGTATTCGTGCCCGATACGCACAAAGTATCCTTGGGGTGAGCTGGGCTGTCATTCAGCCACTTTTTGCCACCCTGGTATTCACCGTGGTATTTGGCAAATTCGCAGGCATCAGTTCTGATGGTGTTCCTTACCTGTTGTTTAGTTTCACGGCTATGGCACCATGGACGTTTTTTGCCAATATCCTCACAGAATCAAGTACCAGCCTGATAACCAATTCCCATCTCATTCACAAGGTTTATTTTCCCCGTATGGTGTTGCCCTGGAGTGCAGCCCTCAGCAAGCTTCTGGATTTTGCCATCAGCATGTTGATTCTCACTTTTTTACTCATTATTTATCAAAGGACGCCTGGAGTTGAATTGCTTTGGCTTCCCCTTTTTATGCTAATCTTGTGGATCCTCGCCATCGGAATGGGTATGTGGATGAGTGCCCTTGCCGTGCAATACCGCGACGT
>CAYTNI010000276.1:0-4689 GCA_964439115.1 uncultured Saprospiraceae bacterium | reverse complement strand
GCATCGAGCAGTTGAATGGCGTTGCGCTCGAAATCTCCTACTGAGAACTCATCCTGGATACTGAGGCTATTGATAAAATGGTGCGTCACCAGGGCGAGCTCTTCTTCGGTGGGCTTGGCGGTACCGATGTTCATCTCGCGGTAAAACTGCCGGCTATCTGCAGACAGAATTTCCGTTTGGAAATGCAATGCACACCGGATAGCCATTTCGGTTTTTCCGCTGGCGGTAGGCCCGCCGATGACAACAAGAAACCTGGAAGGATTCATCAGGGAAGTTTCTGACCTGCTAAAGTACGATACTCTTTTATCTTTGTGGCTAAAAAAGCCCGATACCATGCTTTATCAGTTGATTCGGCCTCTTGCAGCCGTTGCTTTGAAGGTTTATTTACGCAAAATCACCCTCCTGCACATGGAGAGGATTCCCAAAAATAAACCGGTAATTTTGGCATGCAATCATCCAACTGCTTTTATGGAACCGTGTATTTTGGCCTGTGGTTTGTCGCGGCCATTATATTTTTTGGTGCGTGGAGATGTATTTTCCAAGCCATTCTACAAACGGGTGCTCAAGGCATTGCACATGTTGCCCGTATATCGCCTTAAAGACCGGGGATATGCTTTTGTAAAGGCCAACTACGAAACTTTCGACACCTGTTATGATGCTTTAAAAGACAGGCTTTCCATCATGATATTGGCCGAGGGTACCACCATCTCGGAAAAAAGACTTCGTCCGTTGAAAAAGGGTACCGCCCGGGTGGCATTCGGCGCATTGGAAAAATATCCGGAAATTGACGATGTGTATATTGTGCCGGTGGGGGTTAATTTTGACCGTATTGGTGAATTTCGTTCAGAGGTAACGGTGCGTTTTGGCGAGCCGATTTCCACGAGGAATTTCTACCCCGAGTTTTGTGCCAATAGCAATGAGGGCATTGACCACCTCACTGCTGAACTTGCCGCGCGTATGGCCGAACAAATCGTCATCATTGAAAAAAAAGCAGACGAGGGTATTGCGGAACAACTCCTTCTGTTGTCCCGGTTGAAGCATAATGGTGGCAGCGATAAAGCTCTGCAATCTGAAATTGACCTATCCCGAAAGGTAAATGGCATGCCTGAGGAACAAAAAACCGGGCTTTCAGAGCGGATTACTCAGTACCAGCGCGCATTGAATGAAAGTGGGCTTTCGGATAAAACCGTATTTGAGGGCAAAGGGGCGGGTGTCCTCTCAGTGCTTGGTTTGCTGCTTGGTTTTATTCCGGCAGCGTCCGGGATATTGTCAAACTTTTTGCCTGCTGCCCTGGCCAAGTGGATAGCAGATTCGAAAGTGGATTCTAAGGAGTTTTACGGCTCCGTCTTGTTGACTGTGGCCTTGTTTTTGTATTTACTGTATTATGGTATAGGCGCTATTTTCCTGTATAAATTTACGGCGGCGTATTGGCTTTGGATTTTGCCATTGACGGCAGTCCTGGGCTATTTTGCCATAAGGTATTTGGAGTTCTCACAAAATACCGTGAAGCGATGGCACTGGTCGCGCATGAAACCTTCTAAGCGCGCGGCTTTGCAGCACCTACAGCAAAGTGTGTTTGAATCAATACAATAGCCGGGTAAACTTGGTAATTACCGATTTTCACCTTCTTCCGCTGCTTGCGGAAGCAGGAGTTCCAGCTTCAGCAAGCTGTCTTGAGCCAGTGAATCTGCGAGCATTTCTTCGGGAGAGGGTATTCGAAGGGGGCATGCCAGCACGCGGTTCAGGGAGTCAGGCAAAACAGGGAATGTACCGCCTTGCCAGGTTGAGAAGACGGGGTCTTTTTTCAATTTTTGCATAAAAAAGCCCCATACCGGAAGGGCTGAAGCGGCGCCCTGGCCATTTTCAAAGTTGCGGAATCGCACCAAAGGAGAATCACCTCCGACCCAAACGCCGGCGATTATTTTCGGGGTATAACCAATGAACCAGCCGTCGGCATGATTTTGCGAAGTACCGGTTTTTCCCGCAAGGGGAATATCGTGGTGTCCGTACATCCACCGGATGCGGCTTGCCGTACCATACATAGCGACAGATTGAAGCATTTTGGTCATGGTAGCGGCCCGCACCTCACTGATGACTTGCCGTGGCGCCTGGCGGGTGAAGTCTAACAAAACCCGGCCATCCACATCTTCGATGCGCGTAATGAAAACTGGGGGTACATGCTTTCCATCTGAGGCAAACACGAAAAACGGTTGCATCATTTCGAAGAGCGAAACCTCTGCCGACCCCAATGCAATAGAGGGTTCAACGGGAATGGATCCGGTAATGCCCAATTGTCGCGCCATATCCACCACTTTTCTGACACCGAGACGCATGATGAGGGAGACGGAAATGGTATTTACAGAATTGGTCAGTGCGCCTTCCATGGAGTAGGAGCCGCCGTACAATCCGTCTGCATTTTGGGGAATCCAGTCGTCCATGTCGGTGCCATCCGGGCGGAAATGAGGTTCAGGGTCATCCCTGCGCCAGTCTTTGCGGGCCCAGTCCCCTTTGGCATATTCGTGATACACAATAAGTTCATTCGGTAGCTGATCACATGGTGGAATACCTTCCTGCAGGGCTGTCATATATACCACGGGTTTGAACACGGAGCCGGCCTGACGGCGTGCGCGTACATGGTCGAATTGAAAAAAGTCGTGGTCAATACCTCCTACCCAGGCTCTGATGAAGCCGGTGTTAGGCTCCATGGCCAAAAATCCAACCTGCAGCATGCCGAGGTGATAACGCACAGAATCCATGGGACTCATTTCCACTTCTTTGGGGCCATCCCAGGAGAAGATGGTCATTTTTACCTTCTTTTCAAAGACGGCATCAATTTCTGCATCACTCAGACCCTGGCGCTTTAATTGTTTATATCTAAGCGAGTTTTTCACCCCAAGGCGGATGGTTTGGACATCCTTCCAGGGAGGCGTCATTCCTTTCCAGTGGTTATCGAAAGTTTTCTGCATCGCACTCATGTGTTCAAACACGGCTTCTTCAGCGATGCGTTGCATGCCTGTATGGAGGGTCGTATAAACTTTCAGTCCATCAGTGTCTAAGTCATATGCGCTACCATCGGGCTTGGTTTGGGATTCAAGCAATCTTTCTACCTCCTGGCGCACGAATTCCCTGAAGTACGGGGCAATTCCCTCATTGCGCATGATGGGGTTGTAATCAAGGGTGAGGGGCGTTTTTTGTAATGAATCAAGTGTCTGATTTTCAAGGTATCCGCTGTTGTTCATCAGCGCGAGTACTATGTTTCTCCGCTGGGTTGCCCGTTCAGGAAATTTTGCGGGATTGTAATAGGTTGTGGCTTTCAGGGTACCAATAAGGAGGGCACTTTCCTCTATGCGAAGTGCACTTGCAGGTTTGTTGAAAAACCGCCGGGCGGCCACATCAATCCCGTAGATGTTTTCAGGAAAGGGAACGGTATTGAGGTAAAGCTCAAGGATACCTTTCTTATCGTATGCCCGTTCTAAGCGACGTGCGATGGCTACTTCCCGAAATTTATTCACCACGAGTGAAAATACCATGTAGTCCCGCCTGGGCAATAGGTTTTTAGCCAATTGCTGACTTATTGTGCTTCCTCCGCCCCCTGATTTATCGCCCCTCAAGATAGTACGGTAAAGTACTCGTCCCCAGGCGATGTAATCCACTCCGCTGTGCTCATAAAACCGGGCATCTTCGGTAGCAACCAGGGCATGATAGACATATTCCGGCAAATCCTTGTATTTTACTTCAGTGCGGTATTGTTTGAAATAACGACCCAGTAGCACCGTATCGGCAGAATAAATATCTGATGCCACCTGATTGCGGATTTGTTTGAGCGCTTTAACGGTGGGTACTGTTAGAGAAATACTGAAAAAGAACAACCAAATCAGGAAAAATAAAGCTGCACCAAATTTCAACAGCCGGGACAACCATAGCGCGCGTATGGGATGGCGATTACTGAAAGACTTCCAGCGAACCTTCCAGGGGGCTAACCAAGGCTGAATTTGTTCCGCCAGCATGCGGCGAAAATGTTGGACAGTTGCTGAAATTTTCCCTCTCTCCATAATGGGATAAAGGTATGAAATTGACTGCGAAAAAGTCAACCTATTAACAGCGGAGAAATTCCGTAACTTTGCAGGAAGGATGCCAAATCATCCCTATTTAGCCAATGGAAAATCACACTTTTGTAGCCATCATGGCTGGCGGCGTGGGAAGCCGCTTCTGGCCGGCCAGCAGAGAGGGCAGACCCAAGCAGTTTCTCGATATTCTCGGTACCGGAAAAACATTGTTGCGATCCACCTTCGAGCGCTTTTTGCCCGTGTGTCCGACTTCGCAAATTTATGTGGTCACGCATCAGAATTATCTCGACATGGTGCTGGAGCAACTTCCGGAACTTCAACCATCACAGGTGATTTGTGAGCCCGCCAGGCGCAATACCGCTCCTTGTATTGCTTACACCGCTCTCAAATTGCAACAACTCGATCCTGAAGCCAACCTTATCGTAGCTCCTTCCGATCATATCATTCTACAGGAGAACGCATTTCTACAAGCAGTACAGCAGGGATTAAAATTCACCGCAGGGCATGATGCACTCCTTACCCTTGGGATGCTTCCTACCAGACCGGATACCGGTTACGGTTATATTCAATATCAGAAAAACACCCAGGAAGAAAGCGTTCACAAGGTATTGCGATTTACAGA
>CAYTNI010000275.1:0-4695 GCA_964439115.1 uncultured Saprospiraceae bacterium | reverse complement strand
AGGAGATAATAGGCTGTCGTATTATCCCACGTCAAATATATTCCTGCATGAATTTGCCCGAGGTCATCCTCTGCCAGTAGCATAAGGCGCTGATTGCGCTCCTGAAGCACCAGGTCTGCTCGTTGCAGAACCACCCAGGATACTGGCGGCTTTTTTCCCTGCCGAAGAAAAGACAACTGGTATAGCCTGAACATGCTTTCGAGGTCATCCGACTCAACAACGTGCACCGTTCTTTCTGCTCTTCGGATATGGTTACGCACATTGCTCCGAAATCCTTCATAAGTCAGGTTCAAGTCGGCGAGGTACTCCAGTTTGTAGGTATAATGGGTTGTTTGCCTGTATCCACGCCAATAGGCAGGGAGCCAGTTTTGTAGGTCGGGATGCCACTCCTGATAGAAAAATGATACGTCAGGTAGTTGATTCAACAATTCGCCAAGAACTTTTTTTTCGAAAGCATACCGGGTATTGCTCGCGGCAAGATGGTCAGGGTAAAAAAGCAAAGGACCCGAATAAGCGGTTAACCCAGGCATCCGAATAGCCCGAATACCCCCGAAACCCTTCATGCAAAACACCCATGCTCCGGTTAACTTACCCCCGCGGTCCTGGGCAACGACAGCGTCCCACCCGTCCTCTCCGGCTACTGCATCCAGCCACCAGGGCTGAAAATACAAAGGCAACTGCAGGCTGGGAGCAGCGGCTTCGTAGGATTTTCGGCCCTCGGTTTTCATTGTGACATCAATTTGTTTCTCCAGACTGAGGTGCCGGAGTCAATAGTTTCCACCAATTCGTAGCGTTGTAGCAGCTCTTCACTCTGAAACAGGAACAGGGGGTTTTCGGGTTGGTGCGTAAAAATCAGGTAGTCAAAAGTTTGGGATTGCCCCGGCGCACCTAAATCTTTTGGGCGCAACACGCCGAATTTTTCCCGAAAGGGCTCATACCGACAAGGCCAGGCGTGGGTCAGCACGGGGCTTAGCAGGTGGTATTTGGAATGAGGATTGAAAAATTCCTCGCTGGTGTATATCCGTTCCGGATGATTGCGCATGAGTGCTTTGCCGGCGTGTTTTTCCAGTAGTGCAATGTCCTCCTGCATCTTTTGCTGTCGTTCCTGCATCGTCATCACCTGACTTGCATTGCGCCAAAGGAAGGTCAGCCCCAACACCACTACCAGTGCGGCATATACCCGAGGCCGCTGCCTGATGATGGTAAGTAAAAACGGAAAAGCAGGCAACATCAGCATGGCCATGAGTCGGGTAGTTGCAGTGCGAATGAATAGCAGGGGTAAAATACAAACTGTGAGAAAGAAAAGCATCCATGCCGTTTGCCGGGAACGCTCATCCTGCTTTTTATGAATAAAGAACCCTTCCATAAAAAGGTAGGTGAGTAGTATAACCCCAATCACCGACATTTCCGAGTGGTAGGTGAAATCTGCTGCAAACCGACGAAAGGACTTTAACAACTCAAAATCTGCTCCAAGCCGTTGCCATTCTATGTGTTGCAGTGCATACTGAAAATCGCAGTCCCAGTTTTCTCCGTAAATCATCTCACCCAGAAGAGCCTTCTGGTTGGATACACTCCATGTGCCAAAAGCCATACGCGTGAGCACAAAAGGTACGGTTACAGCTGGTAAAATACCGGCCATCAGCCATCCGGCACGTTGCATCCGCAACTCCTTGAAATAAAAAAGTGCCCAAAACGGAAATGCCAGCGCCGGCAGTAAAAAATGGAAGCGAAACCAGTAAGTCATGCCCAGTATTGCCCCGCTGAGCAGCAGCTGGCTGCCGGATATTTTATGGCTGCGGAAGATAACCCACAGTAACAGGGTAATTGGGATGATATCCATGTGTGGGGAAAGCGACAAATCCAGATAAAAATAACTGCCGGCAAGTAACCACAACGCCAGGAAACTGATGGCGTCTTTGGGAGCCTTCAGGTGTTCAAATGCAATACGGTAAATCAGGCCAATGGAAATCAGAGAAAAAATACCGGTCAGCAATCTTTGTGCAACCTGAAGGTCTCCGGTGATTTGGCTCAGGGCATAGCATAACGCGGTGTGTGCGAAACCCCAATTAGAATTGATAGCATATCGGATACCAAATTTTTCCATAAGGAGACAACTCATCCCCAGTCCGGGAAAATCATTGCTGATCGGCAAGGGGAAAAGCAGGTTGAAACCCGCAATCAGCGCGAGGAGTACCACCCCGAATATCCATTCCAAACGAAGGGTTTTCTGCATGATTCTTCTGTGTTGAAGTGCTCAGAAATCTGCCGTTTCGGGTCAAAAATAGAAATATTGATGCAGGAAAGGTAAATCAGGCCAGTGGTTCTTCCGGTAAACTTACCATGGACCAAAGCAGATCCTTCAATTCTGTGATGCCTTGCTGGGCAACAGCGGAGATAAAAATATGCGGGATTCCTTCCGGCAATTCGGGTTCGAGCAGTTGTTGCATTTCAGGGTCCACCAGGTCGCATTTGGTGATGGCCAGTAGCCTGGGTTTGTCGAGCAGCTCGGGGTTGTACATCTCTAGTTCGTGTACCAGAATTTCATATTCCCTGGCGATATTGTCTGTGTCGATGGGAATCATGAACAGCAGTGCCGAGTTGCGTTCTATATGCCGGAGGAATCGGTGTCCCAGCCCTTTTCCAAGGTGGGCATTTTCGATAATACCCGGGATATCGGCCATTACAAAAGAACGGCTGTCGCGATATTGTACAATACCGAGGTTGGGCACCAGCGTTGTGAAGGGATAAGCGGCAATTTCAGGTTTTGCAGCGGTCACCACGGAGAGTAGTGTTGATTTGCCGGCATTGGGGAAACCAACGAGTCCGACATCGGCCAGCGTTTTCAGCTCGAGAATTTTCCATTCTTCACGGCCTGGTTCGCCGGGTTGCGCATAGCGTGGCGCCTGATTGGTGGGTGATTTAAAGTGAGAGTTGCCCAAGCCGCCACGACCTCCGGGTACTATTATGCGTTCTTCTCCATGCTGTGTAATCTCAAAGGCTATTTCACCGGTTTCTGCATCCTTGGCCACGGTACCCAGGGGCACATCGAGCCAGATATCCTCGCCGTAAGCACCGGATCGGTTGTTGCCTCCACCGTCGCCTCCTTTACCTGCAATAACGTGTTTGCGGTATTTGAGGGATAATAGCGTCCAGACATTGCGATTGCCCCGAAGGATAATATGGCCGCCACGGCCTCCGTCACCTCCGTCAGGCCCTCCTTTAATAGTGAAGCGATCTCTTAAAAAGTGTACGGATCCCGCGCCTCCCGCTCCCGAGCGGCAGCAAATCTTTACATAATCCACAAAATTCTGATCGGCCATGGGGAGCAAATTTGAAGGGCAAAGATAGCAGTTGCTACTTAATCATCTTGATAAAAGAGCCCATCAGCCAGCTGGGGTCTGCTTTGGTGAAGGAGTCAAGCAGCGAATCTGCCTTATTGGAGAATAATTTGATTTCTTTGATGATGCGTACAAATTCATCTTTTTCAGGGTCTCCGCCCTCAACGATGGAAAGCTCATCGAGAATTTTCAGGGTGGGCTCCAGTTCTTTCTTTTTTCGATTCAGGATGATATTGCGCACTACTTGCCACATGTCCTTTTCGGCTACAAAAAAATCTCTGCGTTCTCCTGTTTTTAATTCTTTGAACACCAGCCCCCAGTCCATCAGCGCCCGAATATTCATATTGGCGTTGCCGCGCGAAATCTGCAACTCACTCATGATTTCGTCAGCACTCAGTGCGATTGGGGAGATTAGCAACAGGGCATGAATTTGTGCCATGGTGCGATTAATGCCCCAGCTGGTGCCCAACGCACCCCACGATTGCACAAACCGCTCCCTGCCTTCTTCTATGGTCATGAAATTGTTTTGCAACTAAACGCAAAGGAAGCCATTCGGTTGAAGTTATTTTTCATACAGTTTACAATTGAAGGTTATTCTATGCGGCCCACGCGCATGAATACAGGAAATCTTACCTCGCGTACCGTTCCTGCAGGCCAGTGCTCCGCAATGCTTTTCATTAGTGCGGGCAGTGGGTCATTCCCAATATCCCTTCGGTAATTGCGCAAAGCCGACCATGTGTTGAGGTAGCCTTCCAGCTGCGTTAGTGTCCATTCCAGCTGCATTTCAAACATCGGTACGGGGATTTCTCGAAAAGGGAAGGCCAGCCCCTGATACCGCTGATTTACCAACTCCCTCGGGTAGTCCCAATGGGCAGCCAACACCTCGCGGTGATAGGCAGTAATCATTTCGTCAATGTAAGGCCCTACCTCAAATAAATCATAACCCCATACGGCGAGGAGGGCTCCAGGCTTACCTGTCCTCCGAGCCTCCGTGAAAAATGCCTCCGTATCGAACCAGTGCGCCGCCATACCCGCTGCAATCAAGTCGAAGCTGTTCGCAGAAAAAGGCGTCTCCTCCGCTCGGCTTACCATATAATGGACATTGGGCCGCCTTTCGGCATTGGCAATTTGGGGTGCGCTGATGTCCGTGGCCGTAACTTGCCGGAATCGCCCTGCCAAAGCACAGGCTACCTGGCCTGAACCTGTGCCCGCATCCCAGGCACTGTCGAAGTGATCGAGATGTTCGTACAAAAAACGATACAACTCAATCGGGTAAGAAGGTCGAAATAGCGCGTATTGACGGGCAAATTCAGAATACGGGTTTTGATCGGTTTCCATGTATCACTTAGGTATTCAA
>CAYTNI010000274.1:0-4703 GCA_964439115.1 uncultured Saprospiraceae bacterium | reverse complement strand
TGAAAGTATTTTGAATAAAGAACTTTTCGAGGGATTGTAGTGGACAATCGGCTTGCTCTAGCACGCTGCTGATAAGGGATCGAAACCCATAAATTCAAATAACAGGTTTCATTCCGGGGAGCCTCTCGAGCCTTTTGAGGTTATTTTATTCATTTGGAGATGCCCTACCTCCCGGTCAATGATAAACTAAGCCATTGGTTTCACCATGAAGCTCAGAATATCATCCTCGCGCCCTCCCATGCGTCTGAATATATGATGGATATTTGACTGTTTTGTCACTCTCTTGGTCTGGCCTTCTCGCCTTTTTACTTCCGGGTTCCGGGTTAAGTAATGGAAGACAATCATCAGGTGTTTTTTCAGTACCGGCCTTACCAAATGGGATTGGCAACCCCTTCTTTATGAGCTTCTACCACCGGGACACTCTATGCAAACCAGGCTGCTTTCATGGTGAGCGTCAGCATTCCCTACACCAATGGCAATGGGGGATCACATCCCGGGCAGACGGTCACCTCCACAGGGGTAACCGGACTTATGGCTACCTTAAAGGTCGGGACTTTTGCCAGCGGGGCGGGTAGTCTTACTTATTCTACTACCGGCACACCAGGTAGTGTAGGTACGGCAAAGTTCGCACTAAGTATTGGTGGGCAGACCTGCACGCTCTCCCTGAATGTCTTGTCCAACCGGACTCACCTGCGCCAGTTCCACGCTTTCAGCCAATTTATATGCCAGTCGGGTCGTAGCTTCCGGAGTAAATATCAGCGTTCCTTACACCGGCGGCAACGGGGAGTACATCAAGACCGGACAGTGGCTCCTACCGGAGTGACCGGCTTTACTGCTACCTTGGTGGCAGGAACTTTTGCTTCCTGCGACGGCTCTATGACCTACGCCATTAGCGGAACTCCGGCATCAGCCGGTACTATTAGTTTTGCCCTTAACATCGGCGGACAAACCTGTACGCTCTCGAAGAGTGGTGCCATATTGGGCACTATTACCGGACTTACCTGCTCAAGTGCGACCGTTACCGGTAAAATATTCCCCAACCAGGCGGCATCCATGGTGAGTGCAAGCGTGCCTTACACTGGTGGTAATGGTGGCGGCTACCCTGCACAATCGGTATCCTCCACCGGTGTGACCTACCTAACGGCCACCCTGGCAGCCGGCAATTTTGCCTCGGGAACAGGAAATATCGTTTTTACCATTCAAGGAACGGCAACGGTTCCGGTTCTGGTCAGTTTTGCACACAGTATTGGCGGGCAGTCTTGTACATTAGTGGTAACTGTTGGACGTGGCGCATATTATGCCAGCGGGCAGTGGCTGGCATTTGACTGCTACAACCTGGGTGCTGAAGGCGCAATGTCTGATGCTGAACCATTCGACCCCAGTTGGGAACTCATCGGCAACTACTACCAATGGGGAAGAAACCCAACCTGCTTTGGATATGGTACCACCGACAATCCATGCAGCGCTCCTGTTCAGGGTGCTGCAGGTCCAACCGGAAGTGGGGCTACTGAGGCAAATGACGGCCAGGTTTTTAACTGGGATGCAACCTACGCCTCAAGCTCGGCATGGAGCACCTCATCACCTCCATGCCCTTCAGGCTACCGGATCCCCTCAAAATCCGAATGGGAAGGCGTGGTGAGTAATAATACCTGGACAAGAGAAGGAGCATGGGCTGATGGCCCCACCAACTACGACCAGGGTTTTCAGTAGGCGATCATCTTTTTCTGCCGGCCGCCGGTTTAAGGAATCCTTTTGGCGGTGGTTTAGAAAATCGGGGGAGGATGATTGCTTATTGGAGTAGCACTTATGGAACTACCCAATTCAATGCTGCTGCTTTGAATTGTTGGAATACCACTTATGTACCCGAGGAGATTGATCAGCAAGCCACGCAAGGCCTTTCTGTTCGTTGTGTCAGATAACGGCTGTGCCAGGTTAAGCACCACACCAAATTATAAATTATTCTCGTAAAGCCTGCATCTCGTGAGGGATATTCGTATTAAGAATTTTTTGATAAGACTTAACACGTACCATATAATGGTTATTGTGGAGCAGACATCAGGAAAGATATAGATTACGCAGACGGGATAGAATTTTGAAGAGACAAGATAAGAGTTTGAGCTGTTCCTAACATTCAAAAGTGAATAAACGTATGGAAATAATAAAGAAGCCGGCTGCGCAGTCGGGTATTTCAGGAAGTATGGATTGGCCTCGACAAGGCAAGCAAATTAGAGCGGCAAAGCTATTCCTGCTTCTGGTGCTTGAAAATGAGAAATAATACTGCTGCTTGCTTTGGAATGAGATTACAGCAAAGCCGAAACATACCAGTGCTTAATACACAGGTTTTGAAAAGTTTTGGTATTGCTGAAGGGTGGGCAGGTTTTTGTGGAAAGAAATTGTCCTGAAATGGCTGTTTCGACAGGAAGCGACCAAAATGGGCATGATGGAATGAATAACAGGCAGGAAAACTGGGATTTTTTCCGAAAAACTACCATTTTTTGCCAAATCGGGCGGTTTTACGCCGTCATTTTTGCCTGGAAGATGAACTTAACCATGGTTTTTTTACACATTGGATATGGGTTCATAGATTTTAGCCACTCGAAGTATGACAACAATTGAAAAATTGGAATAGAGCAAGTGAAGATTTTACCGCGTTTTTCATGGTGTCAATCTCAAAAAAGTACTTTCTGAAACAAAAGTAACTTATTGGTACAAGGAAATTAAATTGCTCGCCCTCTTACAGCATACTTTTGCCTGGCTTACAAAACCAGAGTGTCATTTATGAAAGCTTATTACCACACTTGCGAAACGGATCTACCTGGGCAGTCTGCCTTAAAAGGGATTCCATGTGCAAGCTTTCCCGCGCAGCTCATTGCTGGGGGACGTGGTTGTAATGACCTGTCAGGGGCTATTTGCATACCTAATTTTCAGAATACCTCCAATAAAAAACTACTTTTTTGTAAAGTAATTGAGCGACTTTTTGTGAGCTCGGATTTTAAAGCGTTGATTTTCAGTGGTGTAAAAAAAATATTGCCGACAAAAGTTGGATTTCTTTACAAACCTAATTTGAAAATTAGCTCCTTAAAGGGGCATTTTTGCAGTGCAACGGCCTAAAAGCCATCAAGCATCCTCCTGATTTAAGAACTTAATTGCAACATCAAACTTGTCGAAGAAAATCATCGTAACATCATTATGGTAAGGCTTTTCTCAATATTAACTCTTCTTTCTTTCTTTAGCTGGCTCCCGCTAGGTGCACAGACCGTATCCCTACACTTTCCTCATTTTGCAGGAAGTGAATGGGATTTGTTTCTTCTAAAAGGTCTGAATAAAGATACTGTATTGAGTGGTACCATTCCGCCAGATGGAAAAGTGGTGCTGGAAATCCCGGAGTCTCACCAGAATTACGCGGGAATGGCCCGATGGATGCTCCGCAAAGGGGGAGGTCTTGATTTTGTGCTTAATGGAGAGTCGTTCTCTGTGGAGTGTCTTTCTGACCAGCCAAATGAAGAGAACATCATTTACAGTGGCACTGCCGAGAACAGATTCTTAATTGAGAACTATCGCGAGCAGGAAAAACTCTTGATGCGCTATGAAGCCATGAGAATGGCACTTGTCGCTTACACGGAAGGTACTTCCCTTCATTCGGTATTGAAAGAGGAGTTGGAAACGGTAAAAAAATCACTGGATGTTTTTTTCCGGGATCTTGAAGGATCGCCACTTTATGCGGCTCGCTTTCGCGAAATTGTAAACCTCACCCGCGGTATCAGCAAGTTGAGAGATGCCGATGAAATGACAGTAGCGCTTAGCACGGATGAGTACTTCCGCTACAAAATGTCTTGGCCGGCTTTATATACTTCCAACCACTGGAGTGGTATCTGCTATAGCTGGGTGCAGATGCATGCTTCTGTGATCAAGCAGGATTCAGCCCTCTTGGCCAGTACACGTGATATCCTTGCCAGAATCGAAGACGATGCTGTCTATACAGATTTTTGTGAGCAGATTGCGCGGTACTTCATTAAGTTTGGCAAAGACAGCCTGCTGCAGGTGCTGACACCTGAGATCAAGGAAAGCGGTAAGTTAATCCGAAAGGAAGGCCTCCTTGTCCAGTTTCACAGCACCCCTACCGGGGAAAAAGCTCCTGTGCTGGTTCAGGCAGATGGTCAGGAACTCCCATGGTCAGGAACTCCAGGTAAGGTAAACCTTGTAGTTTTCTTCCAGAGTGGCTGTGGCCCATGTGAGTCCACTATGGCGCAGTTGACAGCTAATTTTCAGTTTCTCGAATCGGCAGGTGTTAACATCATCACCGTAAGTGCCGATAAGGATAAAGCTATTTACGAAGAAAATGCCGCTAAGTTTCCCTGGAAGGAAAAGATTTTTGACGGGCAGGGTTTTGACGGGGCTAACTTCAAAACATTTGGAGTTGCCGGCACACCAACCATCCTGGTAATTGATAAAAAGGGCCAATTGATGAAGCGAGAAGCTCAATTACCAGAACTATTACTCTGGCTTGAACGCGAGGGGCTTGCAAAGGCCGGGACCAACTGAAAATGAAAAAAAAAGTAGGGAACGAATGCTGTCCTAGGACATTAGACGTTCCCGATCTTCTATAACGAATATCATCAACGAATCCGTTACAAATCACTCTTATGAAAATCGGAAATCTACGTGAACTCTTACTCGGCATCAGTATGCTGCACGCAATAGGT